>CACXER010000051.1 GCA_902766765.1 uncultured Elusimicrobium sp.
TATCTTACGCGCGATCCGCGTATGGTGGAAAGAAAGAAACCCGGTCAACCCGGTGCCCGCAAACGCTTCCAGTTCTCCAAACGTTAAACGTTGGTGGAAGTTTACAGTTTGCAAAACCCCGCTTTACAGCGGGGTTTTTTATGGAAAAATGGCGAAAATACGTCTAAATATGCTATAGTAACCTTGGCAGTACATATTTCCCTGAAGGAGTTGTGTTATGAGAAAAGTAATGTTTTTAACGGCCGGTGCGCTCATGTTAGGCGCCTGTGCTACCCCCCCCACTTATGTTGGTACGGCTTTATTTGCCCAAACTCAACAACCCATCTTAGCCACGAATGCCCCGGGTACTAAAACGGGTCGTGCGTGTGCCACGAACGTATTAGGATTGTTGATCCAAGGTGACATGTCGGTAGAAGCCGCCAAAAAGAACGGTCATATCTCCCAAGTAGCGTCTATTGACAGAGACATCAAGAGTTACGCTGTCTACGCAGAAGTGTGCACGGTTGTAACGGGCCGCTAATACTTCTAAAATTCAATAAAACCCTCGGACAACTCCGGGGGTTTTTTATGTCATACTTTTCATCTATTTTATTGCTCTATCAAAAATCCACTTGACAAACCAAAAAAAAAACAATAATAAGGTGTTGGGAAAAAATAACAAGGAGCAAAAACATGAAAAACACAAAAGCATTTACGCTGATTGAATTGTTGGTTGTCGTACTTATCATCGGTATACTTGCGGCGGTGGCATTGCCACAGTATCAAAAAGCAGTAGAAAAAGCCCATATGACAGAAGCCATTATCATCGTAAGAAAACTGACAGAAGCCCAGGAGCGCTTCTTTTTAGCCAACGGAAGATACGCGCAAGAAAGTGAAATGGATGCGTTGGATATTGATCTTGATTTTTTACCTAAAAGTAGCGGGCGCTTTTATAATAATTATTTTACATATACATGTAAAAGCACTTCTACTACCGAACTGGCCCTGGCCCAACGCCAACCTGGCAACCGATACTACATTACTATTCGTGATTCTGATTTATCTAAAATCAGATGCAGCGTATACTCCGGGGCCTCTGACATACAACGAAAACTTTGTAATCAATTAGACGCAAAAGGAACTCTCTAAATTACGCAATATTCCGTAACGTTTGTATCAGCAGTTCGCGCACTTCCGGTAGTGTGTCCAAGCGCACGAATTCGCCGCGTACAGTAGACGCATTGGGAAAACCGCTTATCCAATAACCTGCCGTCTTACGGCTGCGATTGATGCCGATGCGCTCGCCATAGTAAGCCACGTTTTCTTCAATGAGTTTCAAGTAGATTTCCAATCGGCTTTTAGGTGTGTGGGACGTTGGCGCACGGCCTTCCAACGTGTCTATAATATCTTGAAAAATAAACGGATTTCCCACCGCGCCGCGGCCAATCATAACTCCGGCACAACCCGCTTCTAGAAATTGTTTTGTGCGCGTGGAATCCGTTATCCCCCCATTACCAATTACGGGAATTTTTACTGCCGCACACGCCTGAGCCAGTGCGTCTACGTCCGGCTCGCCGCTATGCATATCCACCGCCGCACGGGCGTGGAGCGTTACTGCCGCCGCACCGCAATCTTCGGCCAGTTTAGCTAGCCGCGCGCCCAAAAATTCTTTATGGTTTAAGGCAATTCGCGTTTTAAGTGTTACGGGAATTTTAACGCTTTTTACCGCCGCCGTTAGAATGTGTGCCAGTTTCTTTTCGTCTTTCATAAGCACACACCCAGCCCCGGCTTTATTGATTTTTTTAACCGGGCAACCGGCATTTAAATCTACGATATCGGCTCCAGCGGCTTCGGCTTGACGGGCCGCACGGGAAATGGTCTCTTCATCAGAGCCGAAAATTTGCATAGAAACAGGGTGCTCTTTGGGACTGACTTGCAACATGCGTCCGCTTTTAGCATTGCCGTAATTGAGTGCATGGGCAGACACCATTTCCGCACATACCAGCCCCGCCCCCCCTTGTAAACATAGAATGCGAAAAGGCACATCGGTAATGCCGGCCATGGGAGCCAGCACCAAATTGTTGGCTACTGTTACGGAACCGATAGAAAGAGGGTGCACTAGACTCATGGAACGATTTTCCAACGTTCCGTCCGCAACGGCGGAATGATTTTTTTCTGACGAATTAAACACGCCCGCATAATTTGCCGGGCATCTACAAACGTATTTTTGAACTCTAAAGAATCAATAAAATAATCATGCCCAAATCCGCCGGCAAGTACGTGATCGGTGACAGCAAAGCGATAGGTATCTTGCGGACGCAATACACGACCTTTGGATAAGGTAATCTTACGGATACGTTCTCCGGCCGGGGCTTCGGGATTATACTCTACGGAAAATCCGGCAATCTGCGGAAAATTATCTTTGGCCTCTAACGATGCTTCCAATGCCTTAATGAAAGCTGCCCCTTTAATGGTTAAAAAGGTAATATTATCTCCGTACGGATACATTTTGTATACATCGTATTCCGTAATCGTCCCCTCCGGCAGCGCACTGCGGATAGAGTCGGCGTTGAGTATCGCCCCGTCTAACCGTGACCAGCGGTGTAAACACGTAGCCAACAAATCCCCCAGTGGGGACTCACGCACGAGCGAGGTGGAAATACGTTCGGGGACCGTAGAGATGCGGGCGTTTAATTTATGTTGGGTATCTTGTTGCATACGCAATGATACGGTAGCCAGTTCGGGATCTTCCCCCCAGTTGTGCCGTAACAAAGCAATATCTTCAAAAGAAAGATCGCGAATTTGATTGTTCTTATCAAATTCCAACCGAATATGCGCCACACTATCCAACTTAGAGCCGGGATAAACCAAATACGTTTGGTTGATACGGTCGGTTTCCGGCATTTCGCGGTCTTTATTGGCACTTAGAATAAGGTGAATACCGTTTACTTCTTCAGCGAGCAAAGCATCGGCCGGCGTATCCGGAGTATTGTCCCCGAGTGAACTGAGCAGAATAATAAAATCCACTCCTTTTTGTTGCAACAGCGCCACCATGCGTCGGGCGGCTTCCACGGGATCTTCCACCGTAAATCCGGTCAAACGATTACGGTTGGTTTGCACTACATTTGGACTGACAAGCCCAAATACACCAATTTTTAATGTGCCACGCGTAAAGATGTGATAGTCGTGTAGAGGCCAAGGAATTTGATTATCTAATTTCAAGTTAGACACGAGTACCGGGTAGGATAAATCGCGCACGATCGTACGCAACACCGGCCAACCGTAGGCGAAATCTTGCTCACTTACAGAAGCCGCCGAACAAGGCAACGCCTTTAAGAAAGGTACTACGAAACTCCCCTGTGTCATAGCGGCTTCCGGCGCTACACCAAACCAATTGCCACCGTCAAAAAACAAATACGGCTCGGTTCGGGCGGCCAGAAAATTTTTTAATACGCCGTATCCGCCCGCCGGCTGGTTGGAAAAACGGGGCTCTAACCGACTGTGATAAAATCCTTGTACATCTGCCGTATAAAAAATATCCAAATGAGCCGGCGGCTCTTGCACGCAACCGTTCAAGAGCAGTACGCTCAGCACCATTAGTATACGGCTTATTTTTATCATTATCGCTCCGCTACGCGTCCTTCCGGCCCGGGTTTAAGCGGGTCTTTTTGCGTGCCTTGCCGTAAGGCCTCTATGATTAGCTCCCGAATATTTTTAGTGCCCACTTGTACTTTTTGATTAGCCGGAATAGATTTAAATACAAATCCTTCACTGCGTCCCTCGGCTATAAACGAGTTAGTAGCAATGGTATATTTTTTACGATTTTCCAGCGGTTTATTATGTACCCAAATGTGTAGATCTTTAACTTGTCCCTTTTTGTTGTAGACAAAATTGACCGCCAAACCGGAAAACGCAAACCGCGTGCGCCCTTTGGATAGACCGCTTTTTATAATACGTTTCAACATTTTTCCGTCAACGGTCATTTTGGTAACGGTGTTTTCAAACGGGTGAATATCTATTACATCGCGCAAGGTAACTTCGCCTTTGGGCATATCCACACGCGTGCCACCGGTATTGGTAATAAACACGTCTACACCCGCGTACGCACGGCCCAAATCGGCCACCCAGTTATCCAACGAGTTATCCAAAAATTTAGGGTTGGAAGCTCGCTTGGGCATCGGTTCTTGCGTATAGCCAATCACTTTGTCCACACCCGGTTCACGCAAACTGTTAGCCAGTTTTAAAATTTCTTTATCTTCGCCCGTTTTTTGAATATCCAATGGAATTAACTGTGATTTAGCGGAAACAAATTTACCTGTTTTATCATCGGTTGTTACCGTCACCTTACTCACATTTTTCAAATAACATCCGCTTTCCACAAACAACACGTCATTGATTTTTTTGTTTTGGATGATTTTATGAGCATGCCCACCTAATACAATATGTACCCGGCCCGAAAACTGCCGCCCGATTTGCGCTACATATTGCCCCTGCATGCCGTGTTTGTCATCGGCCATAGAATCATGAACAAGGACTACCACCACCTCGGGTTTTTGCTTTTCCACTTCGGGCAAGATATTTTCCAATTCGCGCAGTTGCGGCGTAAAAGTATATTTTTGCGTGGCCTGCGTGGGATGGCTGTTGGCAAGCCCGATAACGGCAAATTTAACCCCGTTGCGGGTAAAAATTTTATACGGCTCAATATGCGCCGGACGCTTCAAACTATCTGCCTCATAAAAGTTCGCCGCCAAAAGCGCAAATTTGGCATGGTCCAAAATCGGAGCAACGCCGGGGTCTTTGAAATCAAACTCGTGGTTGCCGATCGTGGACGCGTCATAATGCAACGCATTCATCAGTTCCACGGCTTTTAACCCTTTGGAGCTTTTTGTTTCCACCGTTCCGTTGGAAAAATCCCCGCTGTCTAGGAGCAAATAATTTTGCGGCCCGTTTTTGAGCACAGCAGCCAACGCGGCAAAGCCGCCTTTTAATTTTCCGTCGTTACGATCTTTTTGCGCGTAGAAAAAACCGTGTGTATCACTGGTATGATAAATAACGGTATCTTTGGCGTTTACCGCAAAGGACCAAACAACTACAGACAACAGAAGAACTATTTTTTTCATATGACTCTCCCGGGGGATTTTTATAACGTCTTTACGCGTTCTCTTTGGAAAACGGCGAAATTTTGCGAAGCCGCTCAATAATGGGCGGTAATTCTTTGAGTACGGTATCTATTTCTGCTTCCGTGTTTTCATCGGAAAGCGAAAAACGGATAGACCCGTGCGCAAATTGGAACGGCACCTTCATCGCTCGCAAAACGTGTGACGGCTCCAACGAGCCCGACGTGCACGCCGAGCCGGACGAAGCGCAAATGCCGAAATCATTTAAATACATTAAAATAGATTCGCCTTCAATATAACCGAAACTAATGTTGGTAGTATTAGGCACGCGGTTTTGCACGTCCCCGTTGATTTTAACATCAGGGATAGCGGCCACAATACCTTTTTCCAACTTATCACGCAAAGCGGCAATTTTTTGCATACTGCCGTCTGTCAGACGCTTTTGGGCCAGTTCGGCCGCTTTGCCGATGCCCACAATGTACGGCACATTTTCCGTACCGGCGCGGCGCCGTTTTTCCTGGTGGCCGCCAACCAAATACGGCACAAAGCGCGTCCCGCGGCGCACATATAGTGCACCAATGCCTTTGGGGCCGTGAAACTTGTGTGCGCTGACGGACAGAAAATCCACATCTGCCGCTTGCACATCGATCGCAATTTTTCCTGCCGCTTGTACGGCGTCGGTATGGAAAAGCGCGCCGTGTGCGTGGGCAATTTTCGCAATTTCCGCCACCGGAAAAATCGTTCCTGTTTCGTTGTTGGCCCACATCACAGACACAAGGGCGGTGTCGCCATCAATTAAACTTTTAAGTTCGTCCAGGTCAAAACGGCCTTGCGCATCTACACGTATATAATCCACCCGCCAGCCGCGGCTTTCCAACACGTGGCACGGCTCTAATACAGCCGGGTGCTCTACGGCAGAAGTAATGATATGTTTTTTCTGCGGGAAAGATTCCGCCACGGAAAATAAAACAGAATCGTTGCTTTCGGTTGCACACGAAGTAAAAATAATTTCATCCGCGTGCTCAGCATTGATAAGCGCGGCCATTTGCGCACGTGCGGTCTCCACCGCGTGGCGGTTTTGCCCACCAAAGGTATGCATGCTGGAGGCATTGCCGTATTTCTCGCTAAAGTAGGGGAGCATGGCCTCTACTACTTGCGGATAACAGCGCGTGGTGGCATTATTATCTAAATAAATTTCTTTCATACTTACGCTTGCTCCACCGTAATGGTAGCATCTAATTTTTCTTGAAGTGTTTTTTCAATAAAATTTTTAATAGTGGCTTGTGCGTTCATGCACCCGCTGCACATACCGACGAGCCGGATTTTTACAACGTTGCCGGATAAATCTATCAATTCGGCAGAACCCCCGTCCATATTGAGTTTGGGGCGGATTTCTTCTTCCAGTACCTTTTCCACCGCTTTGATCTTCTCCACAATCGTCAACTCACCAAACGGTTTTTGGACAGGTTGTTCTTCGGCTTTGGCCCCGTTGACTTTATCTAAAATCTTTTGGATATCCCCTTTGCAACGTCCGCACGCACCGCCGGCTTTGGTAAAATGGGTAACGTCTTCTACCGTCGTCAAATGGTTTAAACGGATGGCCTTGATAATGGCTTCTTCGGACACGTTAAAACAACGGCAGACGAGTTTTTCCTCCTGTTGCTCAAATACGACCGGTTTACCGCCTTGGCGATAACTTTTAATAGCGGCTTCCAACGCTTCCATGCCCATCACGGAGCAGTGCATTTTCTCAGGAGGCAGATTGCCGAGTTCATCGGCAATGTCTTGGTTGGTAATCCGGGCGGCTTCGTCCAACGTTTTGCCTTTCGCCATTTCGGTCAACATAGAGGACGAGGCAATGGCGCTGGCACAGCCAAACGTCTCAAATTTGGCATCTTCAATGACTTCGGTTTCTTTATTGACTTTAAGCGTCAGACGCAAGGCGTCGCCGCAGACCAAACTGCCTACCTGGCCCGTGCCGTCCGCGTTGGGGATAGACCCCACGTTACGCGGATTTTTAAAATGATCCATTACTTTATCGGTATAATCCCACATAATATCCCCCTTATGACAGTACTTATATTATACCATTTTAGGCGGCACAAACCCGGCGGTACTTCATCGTATTTCCCTCATCTAAAAACACCTCGCACTAAAATTGCTACAATAAGGTATGCAATTTGAACGAATTACTGTTTTTTACAACGAACAGAAACCTCAAAACAAGCCGCTGGCGGACGAAGTCGCCGAGTGGCTTGTGGCTAGCGGACGCACGGCTACCGTCGTAACTGCACTGGACGATTTATCCGATACCAGTTTGCTTATCTGTATGGGCGGAGACGGCGCACTGTTGGCATGCGCGCGGGAAGCCGCTGCCAAGCACGTCCCGATTATCGGTATCAACTGCGGCACACTCGGATTTTTGGCCGCGTGCGAAAAAGAGGAATTTCAAGCCACACTGACCGATTTGTTTGACAACAAACTGCTTTTGCAACGCCGGTTGATGCTTGCTGTACACGTGCAACTTCCCAACGAAGATACACAAGATTTAGTGGCACTAAACGATTGCGTCTTGCACGCCGACAAAACGCGCGCACTAACGGTAGAAGCGTCCTTTAACGAACATGAATTACCGCCGTATTATGGAGATGGCGTCTTGATTTCCACCCCCACCGGGTCTACCGCGTATGCGCTCGCGGCGGGCGGTCCGATTGTGGCCCCCGGCGTGGAGGGAATCCTCGTTACGCCGATTTGCCCGCACACGCTCACCCAACGCCCGATTTTACTGCCGGCGGAAGGCAGATTAAAACTTGCCCCTGTGTTAAAAACACCGTTAGACGGGGCCGATTTAACGATAGACGGCCAAGAAACGTTGACGCTCCCACCCGGCTCGCGCATACAAGTCACGCAAAGCCCGTACATAGCGCAACTTTTTATGAGCCCCAAACGCGATTTCTTCACCATGCTCAACCGCAAACTGAATTGGGGGAGCCGCTAAATATGCTTACGCGCCTGCACGTTCAGAATTTCGCCATTATTGACGATTTAACGCTTGATTTTTCTACCGGGCTGACCGTTTTTTCCGGCGAAACAGGTGCGGGGAAATCCATTGTCATAGAGGCGCTTGGTTTTGTACTGGGCGCGCGCGGGGATGTGTCCGTCATTAAAGACGGCGCCGAACGCATGTGCGTAAGTGCGGAATTTGAAAGTGCGTGTTTACCCAAGGAGGTACGCACACAATACCAACTGGCCGCCGACCGGTTTACGTTGCGGCGCGAACTGGATACAAAAGGGAAAGGCAAAGCCCAAGTAGACGGCCGCGCCGTAACCGTTTCCACTTTGGCCCAGATCGGAAAATATTTGGTAGATTTTCACGGCCAACACGATCACCAAAGTTTGCTACACGCGTCCGTTCACTTAAATTTATTAGATCACTTTGCCAAACATACCGCGCTTTTAGCGCACGTACAAAAGGCGTATCATACCGAGCAAGAAATTCGCGCCAAATTGGACGCACTGCGCCTAAGCGCACAAGAAAAAGAAAGATTGTTGGACTTATACTCCTATCAATTAAAGGAAATTGAAGACGTTCATCCCACCGCCGATGAAGATGCCCAACTAGAGCAAACGCTCCCCAAACTCAAACACGCGGGCAAACTATTGGAACTGGCACAAGAAGCATATGACGAATTATACAACGCGGAAAATTCCGCCGCCGCTCGTGCCACCCGTGCCGCCAAGATTCTTACCCAAATGGCAGGATTAGACGATAACTTGGCCGCGCTGGCGCAAGAGGTCAACTCCGCACTTGTTACCTTGGAAGATGCCGCCCAAACACTCGGCGCATACAAAGAAGACATGGAAGTAGACCCCGCCGCCTTGGACAAAATGCTCACACGTCACGAAAAACTCAAACGCTTAAAAGCCAAATACGGCCCGGAACTGACGGATGTATTAGCCACCGCGGAAGATTTACGCAGTAAAATTAAGAACTTACAACACGCCGAAGAACACGAACAAGATTTGGAAAACGAACTTTCTGTCGCGCACGATAAACTGCTCACACTGGCGCGGGAACTGCACGACAAACGCATGCACGCAGCCGAAAAATTGGCCCAACGCATCACACAAGAAATCAAACCGCTTGGGTTTAATCAAGTTAAATTTTCCGTAGCCGTAGAAATGGATGAAGAAAATATCACTTCTACCGGAGCCGACAAGGTGGAATTTCTATTCTCGCCCAACCCGGGTCAATCGCTTAAACCCCTTAAAGATATTGCTTCGGGCGGGGAAATCTCCCGCGTGATGCTGGGTCTAAAAACGGTGCTCGCCCCTACGGTGCCTGTGATGGTATTTGACGAAATTGATGCGGGCATTGGCGGTGAAACGGGCAATTTGGTCGGCCAAAAACTACGCCAAGCCGCCCAAGGCAAACAAGTGTTGTGTGTCACCCATTTGGCACAAGTAGCGGCGCAAGCTCATGCAAATTATCATGTGGAAAAAACGGCTCAAAAAAATTCAACCCGCGTTACTATTACCCCGCTTGACGGCGAAAATTTAACGGCGGAAATAGCCCGCATGCTCGGCGGGAACGCCACCAAAAAATCAGCCGCCTATACCCACGCCGCGGAACTGCTCAGCGCCGTCCACCGCAACTAACCCTGTCAACCCCTAAACAAATGGGCTATTCTTTTGATACAATAAAGGTAAGGGAGGATTTCCCTTATTATAAACAAAGGAGTGAACTTATGTCTAAATGCCACAAATGTGCTAAATGGTTTCCGCACAACTGGTTGTGCTTACGGGGGCTTTCTTATGTATTTATCGCCCTTTTCTATCTCACTATCGCCTTCGGTATCTTTCAAGTGATTGCCGTATTGTCGCAATTCGGTTTTGCGATGGCTTGGCGGCCGTTGTTACAATTCGTAGTTTCTGTATTAGTAATTGCTACGCTTTGTTTAACTGTGGCAAAATCCTTACAAGCGTTGCGTGCCATTAAACACGCGGTTGCTCCGTGCTGCTGCGAAGGCAAAAAAGAAGAAACCAAATAATCTAAGAGGGCGCGGGTTCTCTCGCGCCCTTTTTTTGACCGTATGAAAAAACTGGTATTTTTACTACTCCTCGCCGGGCTTTGCGCCGCAGGATTACAAGCCGAAACATTGAAAATGAAAGACGGCTCGCTGATCAGCGGGTCTATTTTGTCGCAAACCGAATACACCTTGAACCTGGCCACTTCGTACGGTAACATCACGCTTAATCAGCGCGATATTGAACAGATTTTACCCGATAAACACCGCCTTATCTTAAAAGGCGGCACGCAACTGGTGGGTGTGATTTTGGATATGGACGAGTTTAATTTAAAACTCCAAACCGATGATGGTGCCACCGTCAACGTAGATATGCCGCAAATCGTATCCATTGAGGCCTACGATTATGACCGCGGCCAAAAAGCCCAACAAGAATTTGTAGAAAAAAAACTGGAACAACAGGAACAAGCCGCCCAAGCCGCCGCGCAAGCGCAAGCCGTAGCCGCTACCGGTGCCGTTACAGCCGCGGGTGGGCTGACGTTTGACTCCGACATTGACCAAGTTTTTGATGCCAAAAAGGCCACCGTCGTCAACGGGCAGGTGCAAACACCTACCGCACAGGTCCAAACTACCGCGCCGAAGTTACTCAGCGAGGAAGAAGCCTTCCTTAAAAATGTAAAAGCGGGCAATATCTCCCAGCAAGAGTATGCCGCCGCGGCCAAACAAGATTTATCCGCTAAAAAAACACAGGAAAAACCCGTCGCCAAATCCACCAAACGTGTAGAAAAAAACTTTAGTAAATACTTTTCCGTCCAAGTGGGCGCCATGCCGCTGGATTTAAAAGCCAAAGGGGAATTGTCCCGAGGATCTGACAACGTAACTTTGCCCGAAGAAGGGTTAGATATGGGCGGCACGGCGATTGCGGTTTCCAGCAAATTTCTCTGGCGCATTAAAGAAAGCAATTTGTGGCTCGGCCCGACGTTATTTTTTGCCAACATACCTAATAACGAATTTGCCTTTACCTCCGCTGCCACCGACTACGAAATACGCACAAGCGGTAGTATTTTATCCCTTGGCGCGGCGGCTAACTATTATCTCAATCCCAACTCTCGCTTTGCGTGTTATTTAACAGGCGCCCTGCAATACGAAATGCTTTCTGCCAATTATAACGGCACGTATACTTCCCCCACCGGACTGGTCAGTTTCAGCGATTCCATTTCTTCCAATAGTCCCTCCGGCTCCGTAGGCGTAGGCGTGGAAACGTGGGTGGATGATTTAATGGTCGGCGTGGAAGTGCGCCAAGTATTCGCCCCGCGCCAAGACCAACTGAAAAAATCCGCTTCGTCTAATACGGTCATTCAAGCCCAACTCAGTTGGAAATTTTAATGAAAATACTGGCCTTGCCTAACGCGCTAAAAGGTTCCCTGTCCGCCAAGCAAGCGGGGGAAATTATAACGCGCACACTCGGCCGGCAGCATACCGTACGCGTTTATCCGATTAGTGACGGCGGAGATGGATTTTTGGACTTTTTCAAAACGATAGATCCGCACGCCAAAACATTTTTTACAACCGCCCGAAATGCTTTCTTCAAAAATAAACGTGCTCCGTTTTTACTCTTGTCTGACGGAAAAACGGCCGTCGTAGAAACTGCCAAAATCTGCGGGCTGGGCAACGCAAAAAAAAGCGAATTGGACCCACTGGGGGCCACCTCTTACGGGGTAGGCCAGGTATTGTTGGCGGCAACAAAACGCGGAGTAAAAACGATTTATGTGGGGCTGGGCGGCGTGGCCACTAACGACGGCGGCGCCGGGCTGGCCGTCGCGTGCGGGGCGCGGTTAGTGGATAAAAACGGACAGCCGCTTTCCTTCGGCGCGCAAGCATTACTGAAACTGGCGCAGGTGGACTTAGCCCTGTTAAAAAAGAATTTCAAAGGCGTTAAAATTATCGGCATTGCCGACGTAGAGAACCCGCTACTGGGCCGCCTGGGCTCTGCGCGTGTATTCGGTCCGCAAAAGGGTGCATCTGCAAAACAAGTGGAAATTTTAGAGCGTGCCCTTGCCACTTGGGCGCGCGTTTTACAATGTGAAACAGGGCGTAAAATTTCCGACGTGAAAAGTACCGGGGCCGCCGGAGCGATAGCCGCGGGATTGTACGGCTGTTTTAATGCGAAATTGCAATTAGGCGCGGGGACGCTCTTTAAAAAAATGCGGCTGGAAAAACAATTTACCTGGGGCGATTTGCTCATTACATGCGAAGGGAAATTAGACGAGCAAACTTTTTACGGCAAAGCACCGGGCACCGTCTTGCAACTGGCTAAAAAATATAAAAAGCCCGTTTTGTTTATTTGCGGACAAACAGATAACAAAATTTTCCAACGAGAAAATTTACCCGATTTAAAAATTGCCGCGCTCGTTGATTTTGCCAAAGATGAAAATGACGCCAAAAAACACGCGGCTAAATACATCCGCCGCGTGTGCAAGAATATATAAATTAGGGTAATGTATAAAATCTTGCGCCACTATCTGTTCCCCTCAACGTCCCTTTAAAAATTTCGTGGCAATAGGTTCCCGCCGTTTGCTCAAACACCAAACCGGCACTCCGTTCCATACATATTATTTGTTGATTGGGAAAGTCGTATGTATTTTGAAGAAAATATCCAAAACCGGCCCCTTTATATTTACCCGTCAAACGTCCTAAATAAACGCCGCTGTTATTAGTTTGGGAACTTCCTCCTCCATTCCAAATCTGTAACGACCACTCGCCATTTGAACGCGTATCATCGACAACAGAGGAACCGGCCCAAGTTGCAGTTCCGGTCCATGGCAATTCTAAATCCAATTCATCAAAACGAGTAGCATAACTGCCGCTGGCCATTTTATAAGCCTCTTGTGCTTGCACTAAACTACGTAACGCAACAAATGCTTGCGTTGCTTTTGATTTTTCTACCGCTTTTTGGTATTGCGGCAAGGCCACCGCCGCCAATATGCCGATAATTAAAACCACCACCAATAATTCTATTAGTGTAAAGGCTTGTTTGTTTTTCATATATCCCTCCACAGGAATCTAATATATGCAAATTGTAGAAAAAAAA
>CACXER010000052.1 GCA_902766765.1 uncultured Elusimicrobium sp.
AAAAAAAAAACAATAATATAGTGTCGGATAATTTTTGCAAGGAGCATTTACTATGAAAAACACGCAAGCGTTTACGCTCATTGAATTACTAGTAGTTGTACTTATCATCGGCATTTTGGCCGCGGTGGCCTTGCCGCAATATAAAATGGCCGTTGCCAAAAGCCGGTTAGCAGCAATAAAACCCATGTTGTTTTCCTTAAAAAATGCGGAGGAAATGTATTACCTGGCCAACGGAGATTATGCCTATAGTCTTACCAATATAGAATTAGATATAGACAACGATTGCACGGCAACTCACGCAGACGCTACTGCCATGAAATGCGGGGACAACTATTTTAATCTGGATGTATTGGCAACAACTTCATTTAACAATGATAAGAATTATACCAGAGCCCTTTATTGTCCGGGACACAATAACACATGGGCAGATTGTAGTGCCAATTATGATTTTGAATACCGTGTTTGGCAAACCCATTCTTCCAAACCCGACCAAACGGAATGTGTCGGAAGAACCGATTTCGGAACCAAATTTTGCAGAACGGTACAACAATAAATTGGGGATTTTGGCGTTACAGAGCGCCGTAGCACAACCCGTTTTGCGCGCGCGTGATTTTGACGCGGACAAGTCCGTGTACATTTTCCGGCGCATTCTCTAGAATCACGGTTTGAAAATTGGACGTAATGCCGCGTATTTGACCTTCCTTATATTCCTCTATAAATACAGTTTGCTCTGTGTTCACGAGCGACGCAGCAAAATCCGCGCGCAGTTCTTTGTCTAACGCGCGCAACATTTCCGCACGGCGTTTGATTTCGTCCGCGGGCAGTTGCGGAAGCCCGGCGGCTTTGGTGCCGGGGCGCGGCGAATAACTAAATACGTGAAGTCCGGCCAGTTTTTGCGTGCGTATAAAAGAAACCGTTTCTTCAAAATTTTCTTTTGTTTCGGTGGGGAACCCGGCAATTACATCGGCAAAAATGCCGATACCGGGCACGTTCTTACGCAAATCTTGCACGCGCGCGGCGTACTGCGCTGTATTATAATGACGGTTCATCGCTTTTAATACCGGGTCGCTTCCGGCTTGCAAGGGTAAGTGAAAATAATTGCAAAACCGCGTGGGGAAATTTTTCATCGCTTGGATGACGCCGTCCGTTACCGTTTGGAGTTCTATGGACGAAAACCGCACCCGAAATTCGCCCGGCAGTTTAGCAATTTCCTCACAAAGGGCCGCTAAACCGGCGCTTGTTTTCGGGCAGCAGAAATTACCGATATTGATACCCGTAAGCACAATTTCCATAAATCCGTTTTGCACGAGATTTTTGATTTCCGTAAGCACATCCACTAATGGTTTGGAGCGCTTTACATTACGCGCAAACGGCACAATGCAGTACGAACAAAAACAGTCGCATCCGTCTTGGATTTTAATAAATGCGCGGCTATGCCCTTCGTGGCCGGACACCGTCCAGCAAATATCTTCTTCGTTAAAAAGCACACGTCCCAACTCGTATTTCCCCACAATTTGTGCCGACGGGAAAACTTCCCGGATATGCGCACTATGCGCGGCGGCATAACACCCGGTCAAAATGAGCCGCGCCGTAGGGTTGCGGCGTGAAATTTGACGGATAAGTTTCTCTACATCTTTATCGGCTTGGTGGGTAACGGTGCACGTATTTAACAGGCAAATATCGGCAGTTTCAAAATCATCGGTAGGTAGGAAATCATGTCGTAAAAAATCTTCCCGGATGGCCTGGCTTTCCACCTGGTTGACGCGGCAACCGAACGTCTTAATAAAAAATGTCGTCATAACAGTTTGGCACATGCGGCAATGCACGCGGTTTCCGCGCGCAAGATATTTACGCCCAGCGTAACCGCAGGCGTGTGATAGTTGGCGGCCAGCGCAATTTCATCTTCCGTCCATCCCCCCGCAGGCCCGATAAACAAGCGAACACGTTGCGGGTGGTTCAGTTGCGCAAGGCCCCACGCCAGTGTATGCGTTTGTTCGGCCTCATAAGCAATCAAAGAGGATGTTTTTTCGTCGGAAACGACTTGTGCAAACGGCGCGGGCGGCAACAACTTTGGCAAGAAAGGGGTGTTACATTGTTTACACGCACAGAGCATAATTTGTTGCCAGCGGACGCGTTTTTCTTCCCACTTTTTGAAAACATCATACTCGCTGCGCGCGGAAGAAATCGGTTGAAAAAACGACACGCCCAGTTGCGTACATTTATCCAAAACTTCCTCCAACCCAACGCGGGAGTTTGGCACAAAACACAGTGTTATCTCAAGCGGGACGCGGCGCACTTCACGCGGGGCAAGCAACGTGCCGCGCACAAAATTTTTTTGGATTTTATCAATACGAGCGTCATACTGGCGACCCGTGCCGTCAAACACGAGGATCGTGTCGCCCTCTTTATGACGTTGGACGTTGGCGGCATGGTGCGCCTCATCATCCAAGAGGAAAAATTCTTTTTCTTTAATATCCGCGAAATACTGTGGCATACGGATATTTTACCTTTTTTAAGAGAAATACAAAAAAACACTTGACAAACCAAAAAAAAAAACAATAATAGAGTGTCGGACAAAAAAAGCAGTAAAAAAAGGAGCAACAAAGATGAAAGGCAAACAAGCATTTACCCTGATTGAATTATTAGTAGTCGTTTTAATTATAGGTATCCTGGCGGCTGTGGCCTTGCCACAATACGAGCAAGCGGTTATGAAGAGCCGTTATGCTACTTTAAAAGCCAATGTCAAAAGTATTTACGATGCCCAACAATTATATTTCATGGCTAACGGCGTATGGGCTGAAGATTTTGATGCTTTGACCCTTGATTTAACCGGATGCACTTTATCCGCAGACAAGAAGGAATGTGTTTATCCGTGGGGAAAATGTCATTTTGCTTCCGGTAATAACGGAGATATTGGACGGGGCGTCTGTCAAAATACTACCACCCTGAAAAATGCCTACGTACGCCATTGGAAGGGCGGGCAAAGCACACAAACCTGTTGGGCTTTTACCTCCGACCCGACTGATAAATATGGCAAACTTTGCGAACGGGAAGGCGGCGTGTACACCGGAAGCAGTACTTGCACACACGCCTTTGGCTCTGTGTGCCAAGTGTATCCTATCACAAAATAACCGACAAAAACGGCGCGTAACCAAGAGTTACGCGCCGTTCTATCCGCAAATCAAACGACTAAGCAATCAGTAGTCCAATGCTCCACACAAAAAACACTCCTAGTAACACCATCGTCACAAACACCGGCACACACGCCATGATCCACGCCAGCGTGGCCTTGAAATAGGACACGCCATACGCGCGTTTTAACCCGCGCACCAAATAACCCAGTTGCAGGGCAAACACAACTATCACGGCCAACGGCGAAAGCCACACTAAATTTGCCGACGGCACCGCGGCCGAAATCAGGGCAAAGGCAATAAGCAACCCTTTAATAAAGCCGGCGGAACCGATAAGTACAAACAATTTAACGGGCGAAGTTTTCACTTCCAGAAAATCCAAAAACAGCCCGCAAAACGCAGACAAAAAACAGCCGGCGGTAAGTTCCGTTACAAACACAATGGCTATTTTAAGCAGCAGTATGGGGAACGATACGCCGTCGCCAATGTTAAAAAACAACACCCACCCCAGCGTCGCCGCCAAATATCCTACACACGCTTGTGCCACAGACCGCTCTTCTAAAAGTGCCCACAACGCTTGTTCGGGTTCGTTGACGTAATTGAAATATGATCTGAGCAAATGCATACTCGCTCCTAATTCACCCACAAGTACGATACGCTGGGCGTAGCCAACGTTTGCAATTGTTTAGCAAGCGTTTGGCTTTCCATGTTGGAGCCGAGCGAGAAGATAAACTCACGGATATTCTCCCCGCGTTGGTTGACAATCTCCGGATCTTTAAGCCCAGCCAGTTCCCCGGCCAGTAATCGTGCTTCTTCCTCACCGCCGAGTTTATCAATAAACCCTAAATTAAAAGCACGTTGCCCGGTGAACACACGCCCATCGGTATATTCGGTTAAATCTTCCGCCTTTACCTCAGGCCGTCCGGCTTTGACCGCGGCAAAAAATTGCGTATAGGTATCATTGACCATATCTTGCAAAATGGCTTTTTCGGCATCGGTCATCGGGCGGTAAGCAGAGCCCATATCTTTGTATTTGCCCGATGTAATCGGCGTTACTTTGACCCCGATTTTATCAAAGAGCCCTTCCACGTTGCTCGTTTGCATAATGACCCCGACCGAGCCCGTAATCGTGCCCGGCTCGGCTACGATTTTATCGGCCGCCATCGCAATATAAAAGCCACCGCTGGCCGCCACATCGCGCATCAAGGCCACAATTTTTTTGCCTTGCTCTTTGGCTTTTAACAACTCGCCGTAAATGTTTTGTACCGAAGCCACCGTTCCGCCGGGGGAATTGATATCTAACACAATGGCTTTAACATTTTTGTCTTCCGCGGCTTGGCGGATACGTTTAGCAATGGCCGCCGCGCCCGTCGGGCGAGACCACGGCCCGGAGTTATTATCTTGCGCAATCACCCCGCGCACTTTAATCCACGCAATCCCCGGTTTAGACGATTTGGACGATTTGGAAAAAGAGGTGAGTAACGTTCCGTTATTATTTGTATCACTATGCGCTATTTTTTTGCACTTGGGGACCGGACGTACCGCTAAATAAAATCCGCAACACGTAGAGGCCACGAATGTAATAAGTAGTAAAAACGCCCAAATACTACGCGGCGCGAATGAACGGTGTGCGGGTTCTTTAGTAAAAAGAGCCGTTTTCTCATTCTCTTTCAATTTTTTCTCCCATTTTTCGGTGGGTAAACCGATGGAAGTATCCCCGAATACCGAAGCCATTTCTTGCGGATCGGCGGGGTCGTGTTTTTGTTCTGGTTTATTTTCGTTTTCGGACATAAAATTCCTCACAGATAAAAATGTTACTTTATTATAGCAATTAAATTGCTAGAATATGAACAGTTCTTATTTTACTGGCAGAGGTGTCTATGTTAAACGGAGTTTTTACGGCGTTGGCTACTCCTTTTACTCCGGAAGGCCAACTGGATTTTAATGCGTTGGAGCATCTTTTAGAAGCACAACTTGCCGCCGGTGTGCACGGCATGGTGCTACTAGGAACCACGGCAGAAACACCCACGTTATCCGCGGATGAGAAAAAACAAATTTTGGATTTTTGTGTGCCGCGTTTGCAAGGTAAATGCAAAATTATTATCGGCACCGGCTCTAATTCCACTGCGGCGGCTATAGAAAATACACGCGCGGTATTACCTTATAAACCCGATGCGGTTTTGGTAGTTACTCCCTATTACAACAAGCCCAATCCGGCCGGATTGATTGCCCACTACAAGGCCGTTGCCGCGGTGGGGTTACCGATTGTTTTGTATCACATTCCCGGACGCACCGGGCTCAAACTTCCGACGCATGTACTAACCGATTTGCTAGCCGCTGTGCCGCAAATTATCGGGATAAAAGAATCGGACTACGATCCCGCCCACGTCATGGATTGTGCCGTCAATTAT
>CACXER010000053.1 GCA_902766765.1 uncultured Elusimicrobium sp.
AAACTATCGGCAATTTGTGCGACGAGTTTTTCTTGAATTTGAAGCCGGCGCGCAAACACTTCCACAAGCCGTGCTAATTTGGAAATTCCCAGTACGCGCCCGTTGGGCAAATACCCAATGCTAATCGTGCCGAAAAAAGGTTGTAAGTGGTGTTCGCACGTGGAGTAAAACTCAATGTCTTTTAAAACAACCATTTCTTCGCACGAGCCCTCCACAAACGTTTTTAATACGTCTTGCGGTTTTTGTTGGTAGCCGCCGAAAAGTTTTTTCCAACTTTTTACGATTCGTTTGGGGGTTTCTTGCAAGCCCTCGCGCGCGGGATCATCGCCGATATAGGCGAGTATTTCGCGGATGTTTTGCAAAATTTTTTCTTCGCTTACTTGATGTTTATGAGTTTGTGCAGTTGCACGCTTAGCCGGGCGGACGGATGTTCTTTTACCAGTTTTACGCATAGATTGATATTCTCCTCTTTGTTGCTTTCGGGTTGTAAATAAACAGTTGTTTTTTCGTTTTCGTAATTATAGTATTTTTTCAAATCTTCCAAATCGGTTTTTTCATTGACGACCAGTTTAATGACGTCGGCTTTTTTAAGCATATTTTCAGACACGTATTTTTTGGGGGAAACACATACGAAATCGGCCCCGCTAACGTCGCAGTCGTGCGCGCCGTTTGTTTCAATATGTACAACGTGCCCGGCAGATTTTAATACGCTAATCAGCGCGGGTAAATCTTGCTCCGTTGGTTCGCCACCGGTTACTACGACCGTCTTGCACGGGTATTTGGATAATTCCACCAACACTTCCAAATTGTTCATTTCTTTCCCGTCCGTAAACGCGTACTTCGTATCGCACCATTCGCACCCCATGGTGCACCCGGATAAACGCAAAAATACGGCGGGCATACCGGTATGGCGGCCTTCACCTTGGATGGAATAAAAAATCTCGCTAACCTTCCACAATGGCTGCGGCATTGTCGCTCTCCCAAATTTCTACGGTCCGGAGGGTTAGCCCTTGCGGGGCCAATTCCGCACTGACTTTATCAAATAAAAATTGTGCTAAATTTTCTGCCGTCGGGTTAGGTATGAGGTCATTTAAAAATTGGTGGTCGGGCAGTAAGGCATCCAACTGTTTTTTGACGACTTTAAAATCGCATACCATGCCGTCCGCTTTGACGGGGCCTTCCAACACAAAAACGGCCTTCCAAGTGTGCCCGTGTAAATCGTGGCAGGGACCTTTGTAATCGGGTAATTTGTGGGCAGCACTAAAGGAACGGATGAGTTTAATACGCATTTATTTCTCCTCGCGGACAAGATTAAAAATCTGTTGTATATAAATGATACACAAAATCAGTTGCGCTAATGTAAAAAGCGGAATCGGGTGCCACAAATGTATGTACCAAAGTACCGCCAACGGCCCTTGTAAAAAGAACGCCCAACACCAAATAGTATTGGACGTTACCGGGCGGGAAGATAATAAATTAAAGAAAAATCCTACCGAGGCCGCCATACAAAAATCAAATAGAAAAATAAACGGGATAATAAGCAAGGAAAACAACAACGCCGTGGCTTTTAAACTACTTTGCAGTAACGGTTGGTGTTGGATTAAAAAATCTTGCGTAGTTGTGGCAGAAAACTGGGCGGGGATTATATGGGTTTGGACGCGGCCGGAACCGGGCATATAAAGAGTATTTTGGGCAATAAGTGCCAACGTGTTATGCCCCAGGAGTTCTTCACTCGTAGGGGGCGTAGTGCGCGCGCCGTCAAAAGCGATATTAAAGTCGCTTCCCGGTAGATACGCATAAACGAGTTTTTGCGGCTCTTTCAGAACGCCTTTTTCAAAAGTAACTTGCGGAAAGTGATGTAAAAACACGGGTAAATCGCGCGTGATATGCCCGCTGGCAAACGTGTAAAACACAAGCCACGAGAGTAAAAATAAATAAATCGCAAAGCCGATGCGCTGCGTGCGCGTAGTCAGGCGCAGCCAAAGATAACTGCGAAACGACAAAATGGTGCGTAAATGAATGCCTAGCATATGGGTATTATAGCAATTTGAGAGGGACTATTTTTTTTGAGCGTTTTTGTTTTGGCAGGTTATTTCCGCCCCTACAAAAAACGTTTGATTCTTGCGAAATACGCATGATAATTTTTTAGAAACAGGATTATCTTCGGTGGATTCTTTCGTCGGCACCAAACACGCAATGCGCGTGCAGGAATACGTTTCGCGGCACTGCGGAAACGAAGAAGAGGGAAAGTTGGCAATAAACCACGAAAAATCCAAATTATAATTGAGTGCTTTTAAGAAATTATCGCACGTGAGGGTTTCAAAGGTACATAACGGCTCGGCGGATACGTTTTCGGTGGTCAGCGTTTCGTTCAATAATGTGTAACGTTCGGTGGGCATAGGGTCCCCTTGCAGGCGCTGCACGTCAAAACACGTATATCCCGGGGTTTGTTGTTTGGTGCACGTAAACGGATTGAAAATATCGTTACCCGGGCACGTGTCCTCCACCGCGCTGGCTTGCGTGGATAAATATTGCGGGTTTTGGCGCACCGTTACCGGTTTGTACGTGGCGGCGGCCAGACATACAAGGGCGAGCCCCAGTAGAATAATGCGTTTCATTTCTTTATGCTAGCAAATTTCAAGCCATATGGTTTTATTTTTCCCATACAAAAAAGGATTAAGTTGTTCCGTACCCGCGGGTTTGTGCGCGCGTTCGGGCCAGTCTTGCAACGCGTACCGGATTTATGTAAGATATAACCGTGTTAGTATCTTTTTTTGATGGGGAGTCACTATGGCTACAAACTTTTTTTCATTTTTTTCCAAACAACGTTTATCGGCCTCCGTGCTGAAAAATTTGACATCAGATATTTTGACTTTTCTAGAACAATTGCCTACCGCGGTAGTGTTAGTGGGACAAGGGGGGAAAATCGCCCTGGTCAACCCGGCGGCTGTGGATTTGCTGCAGCGGGAAGCGGCTGATTTAGTGGGGGCAGATACGCAGGCCGTACTGGGTATCAGTGAGGAGCAACTAACCGCGTGGCAAACCGAAAATAAACGGCATTTAGTTAAAGTAAAAGACGCCAAAAATAATCTACGTGCGGTGCAAGTGAGTGTAAAAACGCTGGGGACCACGGGATTTATTACCGTTACGTTGGAAGCGTTGCCGTTTGTAGAGCAGTTACAAACCGAAATCGTTTTCTTACACACAGTGCTGAATAATTATCCCGGGGCGGTAACAGTGCAGGATGCCTCCGGACGTTGCTTGTTTTGCAACGAGTTGGCCGGTAAACTTATCGGAAAACCGGTAGACCAAATCAAAGAAAAAGTCATTTACCAGTTACTTCCCAAAACGCTTTCCGCCCTCGTGTATGGGCTGGACGAAGAACTTAAGGCCGGTAAGGCACGTCAGGAACCGGCCCGTTGGACAAGCCCCGACGGAAAAATTTTATCCATTACCAAGCAATGGTTTGCCGATCCCGGCCAAGAGGGGCGATTTATTGTTACTTTTTATGAAGACAGTACCACCCGCCTATCCCACGAGCAAGATTTGGAACGAAGCCAAAAACTATTACAGGCCATTCTGGAAAACATCTCACTGGGGTTGTATACACGTGATTGTGATAAAAAAGTTACCTTTATCAACCGCCAAGGCTTGCGGATTTTAAATGAAACTCCTTCCTCCCTGGAACAAAAACACGCTTTTCAGGCACAAGAGGAATCCGATGCCTATGCCTTGCGCGAGCAGCAGATTCTACAAGATGGTCAAACGTATGAATATCCCAAAGAAGAATATGTAGATTCTTCCGGCAAAAAACGGATCGTACACATTATCAAAGTGCCGCTCTTGGATGCCGGGCCGAAACCGTTGGTGCTAACAATTGTAGAAGACATCACGAAGCGGTGCGAACAGGAACAGGAAATTCAACGCGTCAGTAACTTTTTCTCTGCCGTAGTGCACAACGCCCCTATCGCTCTGTATGCCCGTTCCGAGGACGGCCGTATGTTGCTACGCAATAAACAATGCGATTTGCTTCTTGGCCAATCCCAAGATGGAAATTATGATGAGCGGGGGGGGCTGCCGCACGAATCGGATGAACAAGTGCAAGGATATATCAACCGGGAACGTGAGATCTTGCAAAAAGGAAAAACCATAGATATCCCCGAAGAAGAATATATCAATGCCCAAGGAGAACGAAAATTATTACATATTATCAAGACTCCTGTGCCCGAAAACCGTTGCGTCATTACGTTGGCGGAAGATATTACTTTCAAAAAAGAGCAAGAGCGGGCACTTATTGATTCCAAGAATTTCTTGCAGACGGTCGTGAACCAATTGCCGGTTTCATTATCCGTTAAAAATTACGACGGAAAATATATCCTGTGGAACAAAAAGAGTGAAGATTTGTTTGGTGTGTCAGCCAAAGAAGTTATCGGTCGCAATGCGTATCGGACGGATTTGAATAAGGAGCAAATGGAGTTTATCCGTGAGACCGATTTGCGTGTTTTTGAAAGCAAGAAAGAGCAAAATATTCCGCAGGAATTGATTTCCTCTCCCAAAGAGGGGATTAAAATTATGCACACGGTTAAAACGCCGGTGTTTGATGCCGATGGCACCCCGAATTGTTTACTAATCGTTTCGGAAGACATTACCGCTAAAACGAAAATGGAAAAACAAATCCGTGAGGCCAATGATAAAAATACATTGTTGGTGGAAAACGCCCGTGAAGGAGTTGTGATTGTAGAGGACGCCAAAATTATTTATGCCAACCATGCTTTCTGCCGCTTGGTGGGACGTGAAAAATTAGAAGATGTAAAGGATAAAGCCCTGCTAGATTACGTGAGCGACAGCCACCGTGTTTTCCTGAAAGAAAAATACGATGCGGTGCGTTCGGGGGCGGATAATTCATCTTCGGAAATAGAAGTTCATTTCCAACGACCCGACGGGACTAAGCAGGAAGCCCATTTCTCTGCGGTGTTGGCTAAATATTTAGGGCGGCGTGTGGTGCTCGGGTTCGTGCGTGATATCACGTCAGACAACCACATCTTGCGCGAATTGAAAAACGAACGGGATAATTTCCGTCAAGCGTTTGAAAAATCAACCTGGCCGGCGTTTATTTTATCGCCCAAAGGGTATATTTCTTTACTCAACGCAGCCGGACGGGAATTGTTTGGTTTTAGTGAAGCCGATAAAAAATTCTATCGCAACGTCTATGTGCGTCCGGCAATTCCCTTGGCCGTGCGCAAAAAACTTAAAGCCGGTTTGCCGGCCCAACTGGATTACATCCTTGATTTTGATAAAATGGCGGCTAAGTTTCCCGGACGAATTACCAAAACCGGCAAGTTGCCCCTTCATTTATCTTTTGAACCGCTATCCAAGCGAGACACAAAAGATGGATTGGTAGAGGCCGAGTATTTGGTATGTGTACAGCCTAAGGATACTTCGTTACCGCCGACGAAGCCCACTGTTCCGCCAACACGGCCGCAGACTCCGGCGCCTGATCCGCAACCGACTCCGGAAGCTCCCGTTACGCAGTCTGGCGCGGCTACCGAGGAGCAGACGCCTTCTTTTGCTAAGACGGCGGCCTCGGCTACGTCGCTGCCGCCGTTGCCGCCCTTTTTGACACCTAAACATACCTCTGCGACGCAAACCCGTTGGGTGTTACCCAGCAGTGAACCGTATGCTTTATGCAACGAACAATTTGTCATTACCGATTGTAACGACTTGTTGTGTTCATTGTGTCAACTGGGAGCAGATGAACTGAAAGGGCAAGATATCCGACATCTGTTCTTGCAAGATGAAAATCCGCTTGTAAAACAAGATTTTAATTCGTTGCAAAAAGAAGGGAAACTGACAAACCGGGAATATACCATTCAACTCGGTAGTGGCTTGGAAACGTGTAAAGTGCGTCTGACGGCCGTCAAACAAGAAGACGGTACGTTCCTTTTTGTATTGCGCAGCTTGGCTTTCCACTTACAAATCATGAAGATTTTAGAGGAACGTTCCGCCCAGTTGAGTGCGCTACGTATGGCGACCAACGGCGCGATTTTACGTTTGTCCTTCAATGACCGTAAACTGGGGAAGATTGAACAACTCAATAATTGGCTTTCGCAACGGACGGGTTACCCGCATGAAGAATTAGCCGATAAAGACTTGACCCAATTGTTTTTTGACCCGTCGCAAGAGGATCAGTCGGCAGCGTTTGTGGTAGCCAAAGCCCAAGAGCAACTTGCTTCTTCCGGCAAAGCGTCTTTCCACTTACCGGTGCGTAATAAAGACGACAGCACCTTTGAAGCACAGGTTGTGCTTACGTTGTTGGATATTCCTATGCGTAACGAGGTGTTGGCCGTAGTTACCGATTTGACCGCCCAGCAAAATGCGTGGGGGAAAGAAACGAAAGAAGCGCAAGAATTATCAACTCTGCGCCAAGCCTTACCCGGGCTTTATTTGCGGGTGGACGCAACCGGTAAAGTATTGGAAGTTTCTTCTAATTTAACCGGTATCACTCCGGCTCAGGCACAAGAAATGTTTTTGGGGCATGTGCCGCAAGATTTTTGGCCGGAGGAAGCCGCTTCCCGTGCCCTATTTACCATTAAAGAAGTGTTGTCCGTACATGCCAGTTCACACTTTGAATTTGAATGGACGGTGGCGGGGAAAAAATCTTTTTACGAAGTGGAAGTGTCTGCTTTGGAACACAGCCCGGAAGCCGTGTTGTGGGTAAAGGACGTTTCCGAAAAGCGTATGTATGACCGCCGCTTGTATGAACTGTATCGGCTGGCGCAAGAAACCGGACTCAGCATGACTGAACAAGTGGAAAAAATGTTGGCGCTAGGCAACGAGATATTTCAGGCAGAGGTTGGGTTGGTGCTACGTTTTGAACCGCGTAAAGACCATTTGTCCGGAGTAGTGTTGTATGCTTCGGCCAATGATTTGCAACTGGAGCGTCACATGGAATTCCCGATAGAGGAGTGCTTGCGGGATGTGGCAGATGGAAATGTCGTGTTGACGCCTAATTTGGAAGGATTTTTCTGCAAACGGTGTTTACACCGGGAAAAACAATTCGGGGCCCTACTGGCCGCCCCTTTGGTAGTGGACGGCAAAGTGGAAGGGGCACTTTGTTTTGCGGCGCGGCAGTCTCGGCATCATTTCTTGCCGGGTGCTGAGGAAATTTTGGGGTTGATGGCGCGTCTGTTGGCCTTGCGTATTGAACTAAGGCAAGCCGATAAATTATTAGGGGCCGCGGCACGTATTTTTACCCGTACGTTGGATGAAGTACAAGTGCCGGCGTTACGTGTGGACCCGGATTTTCTAATTACTTACGTCAATGAACCTTTTGTGCGTTGGACTAATTGCTCGCGGGAGAGTGTGATGGGGCAGGATTTATTTGCTCATCTCATGCGTCACGAGGAAATTGCCAAACGTATGGTATTAGATGCCCTACATCATGCATCCGGAACGCAAGGGAGTGAAGTTAAATTAGAAGTTCGCTTGGCTAGCGGCATCTACCAGGAAATCCCCTGGGAAGTGTTTGCTTGCCGTAACAGCCACGGGGAAGTAGAAGGATACGCGCTTATTGCGCACGAAGTACACGAACCTGAAAAGTAAAAAGGGTATTGAAATTTAAGTAAACGTTTGTTACACTTATTATAAGGAAGTGTAGTCCATTTATAATGGATAGGAGAGAATTATGATGAAGAAATTTTTAGCAGGTATCAGTTTGGTTTTATTAGCCGGACTAGGTTACGGGGCGGACATGGGGTTTGTAACCGTATTGTCTTCTCCGGTGGGGTCGTTTGCCAGTTTGGAAACGGCCAGTACGTCTCCGGTGGTTGTGGGGGATGGAACTACTTCAGGGAAAGTAAATTTCTGTAATACGAGTTCTTCCTCCGGTACGATTATGCTCCAGGGGAATGCCGGTACTAAATTGGGTACTGTGAATTTATCCTCTCACTCCGGATTGGTGGGTAATATGCAGGCATTCCAGGCTGACAACTTTGTCTTACAAGGGGATGCGTGGATAGAAGGGAAGGCCCTGGTAGCAAGCACCGTGAACCTGGCTGGGATTACGACCACACTTCCCTTTTTCGGGTCTGTTACCATGCTCAAGGCGATGGACGCTCAGTTGCGTGTTGCTCAGACGTTGCACATGCCAACCGGTGCGATGTCGGTCAGAGGGCTCAGAGCCGATAAGTTATATTTGACGGATTCCTCCGGTAACAATAAGGGGCAATTGGTCACGAGCAAAAGTGCAAAGGGAATGCAGTGGACCAACGAGTATAACGCGATGTATGACCATACGGGTGCGGTTACGCCCGGGACGCAGGCGTATCCTTCTGGCTATTCTTCGGCGCAGTATAAATTGCAAAATCAATATTTATTGAAAGGCCGTAGCAAACGCTTGCTCCCTGCGGCTCTTTCCCGTGACGCTTTCTTTAACATCAAGCCAGACCAATGTTTTGCCGGGGCGGAAATCCATGGGGTACAAGAGGTAGAAATCGGTGGTTTCTGTTCCGAAGGTCTGGGTGGTAAGCCGAAAGGTTGATGCACCGTATTTAATTTAAAACCCCGAGGATTAGTCCTCGGGGTTTTTTATTTGGAAGAAACTGCTTTTTTGAGTAAAGTCATTATCTTTTTATTATCTTTATTCGGGTGAGTGTTGAGATAATGGATAGTATGTTTGTATACTTCCGGCGTTAGACTGGCCTTGTTTTCTACGAGGATTTTTACTACGTCCGCACGGTAGGTAACTGCCGCATAATAAAGCGGGGTGAGCCCTTCGTGAGTGGCTAAATTAGGGTTGGCCTCATTATCCAGTAGATAAGTAATCAGATTGAGCCGTTCTTCTTCGGTCGGATACGGTTGTGTAATTGCCATGAGTAGTGGGGTGGCTCCCAAATCGGTAGGCAAATTGACGTTTGCTTCGCGGAAGATAAGTAATTTGGCGGCTTCCGTTCGTCCGTCGCGCGCAGCAATAAATAACGGTGTCCAGCCCGTGGGGGTTTGGGCATTAATATCCATGTGTTGCTCTAATAAATAATTGATAACGTCTTCGTTCCCGCTAGAGGCAGCCGCCTGCAGAGCGTTGAAAGTAACTCCGTTATATTCGCGTTCCGAATCGGAAAAGAAAAAAGTAAAGTTTAAATCTGCCCCATCTTCCAGATCGTCTTTGACTTCGTCCAGTTTTCCATAATATGCATCTGCAATCAGGGCTTCTCCGAGCGCTTTTACTCGAGCCTGATGATAACTGATTGCTAGTCCGATGACTCCTAGAAAAAGTAACAAAATAATTAGTTTTTTCATATCCGTATTTTAGCAAATAATTATCTCAAAAAACTTGAAGCAATTTGTTTGCGTCCGTTCCAAATCAAAAACCCACCAAAAAGGTGGGTTTTTAAATGGTGGGGCAGCAATTTTTGATGGGTTGCCGGTTCTTAGAACGCCGAGTGGCAATGCACAATTCCCTGTTTAACAGGCAATTAACAGGCAAAAACAGGCATTTGAAAAGGTTATCCATTGGATTCTAAAGCATGATTAGAATTCTGTCCCTCTTCTGAGAAATATCCGCCAAAAACACCCCAAATTCCCTACTTAGAGTAGCAGGGAATATGCAGGGAAAGAATAGTCTCTTTTTGTATTTGCATTTCATATTAAAAATTGTTTGAATATGTCATAGAATAAACAATAATGATGAATTTAATGCTTGATTGAAATTTCAATGTGGGGGAAATATGGATTGTATTCGAATCAAAGATTTATATGTAGGGAAACCTGATGCTAAAGATGAAATTGAAACGGGTAATATAAAAAATTTTGTCGATAGTTTTATTTTACCGCCTAATTGGGAAATCAGTAAGATGCTTGCTTCTTCTTGCTGTTTTATTACTGGATATAAGGGAACTGGTAAGACCGCTTTATTGCGGTATATTGAAGATATAATTAAAAGGGAATTTCCATATGCCTGTTCTTCATTCATTTTATTTAAAGAAGATTTTCCGGAAATAAAGCGATTTAAATTGTCGGAAAATTCAAAACGTATGTTTAATGCTGTTAGTATAGATAGAGAATTAAGTGCAGAAGGAGGGGATTTTCAATTTATATGGCGTTTTTTCTTCCTAAGTAAATTCTTACATGATAATGAAATGAATAACAATGGATTATTCGTTAACGATGAAAACTGGACTCTATTTAAGCAGAAAATGAAAGAGATTTCTTTGTTGAATGAAGTAAAATTAAAATGGTTTTCTAATCTTAAATTTTCAATGATGTTTCCATCCGCGTCAATTCCCGCCACATTTGGTGTTTCAGGTGAAACGATCACTCAAGAAGATAATAATAAATATCAAAAAATTATTGAATTAATTGAAGAAGCAGATGCTCTGCTGTCTAAATTGACTAGGACGGATACGCCTTATTATATTTTTGTTGATGAATTGGAGGCTTATTTTTCGGATGAAAAGATCTTTATTCGTGATTTGCAACTTATTAGAGATTTGCTTTTCAGTATTCACAGGTATAATAAGCTATTTCAGCGGGGACAGTCGCATACTAAAATCATAGGGGCAGTAAGGCAAGAGATTATTAATGCTATAACGCAAAAAATTGATTCTAGAGAATTAAATAAAATTATCATGGGATTTTCTCAACCATTAAACTGGGAATATAATAATACAACTTCCTTGCAACATCCGATTATACAAATATTGTTAAAAAGAATAATAATTACACGTAAGGATAAAGGCCTTCCAGATAAGACAGATAGTGAGGTTTACATGGAATGGTTCCCGAGTAAAATACATGAAAAAGAGCCAACGATGTATATTTTAACTAATTGTTGGAATAAACCAAGAGATATTGTTAGAATGTTAATTGCTGCACAAAATTCTATTCAATGTAACTCTTCGTCTTTTTCTCAAAGCGTTTTTGATTCTTTTAGAAAGGTATATTCTAGAGAGAGTTTGAATGAAATAAAAGAGGAATTATCGGCTTTGTATTCCGTATCAAAAATTGACGAAATTTTTTCGTGCTTAAATGGATTTAAAATTTCTTTTTCGTTTAGAGAATTTCAAGACCATGTACATATTTTATATCCTCGTTCTGAATTGTCTCAAAATTTATTACCAGTTTTAAGGGATCTGTTTAGGATAGGTGTTATTGGCAATTTTTCTACGCTTTCTCATGAACATAGATGGTATCATCGCGGAGATATCGATATTCAAATCACAGATGATTGGAATATTTATGTCCATCATGCGCTTCATCCCGCTCTATCATTAACTTCTCAGAGAGATTTTCATAAATCGTTAAAACCTAGTGCTGGAGCGATTGTAGATGTGGAGATCAAACGAATCTTTCAGAGTAGAGTGATTGTTTCGGTTATATACAATGGGTTTTCTTATAAAGGGTGTATTCCTATAACAGAACTTTCTACATCTGCTGTACGAAGAGGTTTTTTGGACCAAGTAGTATCGGTCGGTGAGAGAAAGAAGGGACGCATTATACGATACAATCGTGAATATTCTTCTTATGATGTTTCGTTAAAAATATGAAGCTTGTGTGCAAATAACTTATGCAATCTAAAAATATTAAAAAGTTAAATCGGTTGTTATACCTCTTGAACCAGTTGGATGGCGGAGAGGTACGTGTGTTGCGGGAAGCTAAGGAGATGGATGTCACAGAGCGTACCATTCAGCGCGATTTAAGAGATATTGAACTAGGCGGTTTTCCGCTCTATAAAGCAGCCCCGGGTGTTTATAAGTTTATTGAGGGATTTTCGCTTAAAAAGATGAATTTGACGGATGCGGAAGCATCACTACTGCTCGTCTTAAAAGACATAGTAGAGCCGCTGGGAAAACCTTTCCAACAGCCGTTTGAGCATTTGTACCAAAAAGTTTTGCGCGTACCAGAAGAATCTCCATTTTATATCAAAATGCCGAAGGGAAGCCAATACCAAGAGAGCAAAGTTACGCGTGTATTGGAAAGGGGAATTATAGACCATACCGAAGTACGTATGACGTTAGCGGCTGACCCAAAGCGTAAACTTACCTACGAACTTAAACCACTTAAAATTATGAATTATGACGGTTTTTGGTATCTTTTGGGCATCAATGCCTATAAACAGATACGATAATTCCGCCTAGACCGTATTTTGGACGCTACTAATACCGACAAACCGTTTCAAATAACCAAGAATATTCAAAAAATGCTAACGGAAAGCCACAATATTTGGTTTGGCGAGAAACGTGATAAAATCGTATCGTTTATTGTGCCGACTCAATTTGCGTCGTATTTTAAGCAGAAAGATTATTTTCCTATGCAGAAAATCCGCAAAACGCAGAAAAACGGGGATATCGTAGTCGAAACGCGCGTGAGTAACTACCGTGAAATTATCCCCACGGTGCTAAGTTGGCTTGAACATATCACGCTAATTAGCCCGGTTTATTTTAAGCAACTTATCCGGCAAGTTTTGCGCCAAGCCGATAAACGGATGAAATAAAAAGCGGGGTATAAACCCCGCTTTTTGACTATTTTAGTAACAATCCCCACTTATCTTTGTATTCTTCTAGCCAGTTAGAAGGGATGTCAGGTGATTCCTTGTAGGATGGTTTTATGCGACGCATGGTTGTATCTTTGTGCGCTTGGCCTTTTTGCCCCGGTGTTCTGAGCCAGTCTTGATGAGTTTTTTTTAGAATTTCTGCTACTTTTTTGGCGGGCATAATGTAAGTTTGTGGTTGTTCTTGGTCGGTCCACTTAGTAGGTAGGGTAACAAAGACGTAAAACAAGTCTTTATCCGTAATATCTTCGTGCTTTTTGCTCATCATCCAACCTTCATCTGTGGCCTTTCCCTCGGTACGAGTTTTAACCTGAATGCGAATAGGAGATTCGCAAGAGGGATGAATTGCCAGGATATCTATATCTTTTGTGTTTTCCGGTGCTAATCCCGCAGGAATAGCCAACTCTTTAGCAATGCGCGCGAGAACATAATGTTCTCCCGCGGAACGAATAAACGCTTTATCGTATTCTTGTTTGCTCATAGTATTCTCCTTTTATTTGAATTTTTTACTAAATTCTTCCTGTTTAATCTCGTATTTTTGATATTTGGAGCGTGGTTTTCCGCTGGGAGAGAGTAAGACTAAAGACGTTTGATTCATATTTTTACCGCTTTTGTGCCGCGAACATTCTTTCAAATATTCTTTTGCTGACAAACACCACATCGTGTTAAGTTGCTCAACGATAAAAATATAGTAATAATTAGGGCGATCTACCGGATTTTTGACTTGAAATCTCCCACTACCCATTGTGCAAAATCCCGGCTCATTTTCTTTTAATTTGCGGGCTTTGACTTGTAATTCA
>CACXER010000054.1 GCA_902766765.1 uncultured Elusimicrobium sp.
ACCTCGGACGCGAGTGTGATGGTGTGCGACCGCGGCTCTATTGACGGGGCTGTCTATTGGCCGCACGGACCGGAAGATTTTTTTAAGTCTATGAAATCATCTTTGGAAGCGGAACTGGCGCGCTATGATGCTGTGATCCACTTGTCTCCGCCACCGGAGAAAGATTTTTATCAGGCCACCAACGTACGTACGGAAAGTTTGCAACAGGCCTTTGAAATTGACGATAAATTTTAAAGATTTGGGAAAAACACCCCAACCGTTTGGTAATCCCGCGCGAAAAACATTATTTTGAAAAAGCGGAAATTATCAAGAATTTTGTGGAGAATTTAATTTCTAAGTAAGGGAGTAACTATGATTTGGAATCCGTTTAAGAAAAAAGCAAAGGCCGCTACATCGGCCAAGAGCGAAACAATTGAAGAGCGTATTGAGCGGGAAATTGATGCCTTGCCGGCAATGCTCAAGGGTAAGTTAAACGACCCGGAAGTTAAAAAGCGTTTTGTGGAAATTGCCAAACGTATGGAACAAGACGGTGTAGATTTTAAAAGTATCCGCCAAATGAAAAAGTGGATGAAAGAACACGAAGAAGAACTGCGCCGAGAAGGAGCCAATATCCCCAAAGTGGAAACGGTGGTACATGAGGGGCCACGTATCGGGCGTAACGATCCATGCCCGTGCGGCAGCGGCAAGAAATATAAGAAATGCTGCGGTGCAGATAAATAAACCATTCGTCTATTTGTAACATACAGCCCCCGCTACTCTGGCGGGGGCTGTGTGTTATTAAAAAGAATTTTGTAGCTCTAAATGGCGTGAGTAACCAAGCGAGTAGTTTTATGCGGTAGGGTTCCGTTTGCCACCTGTTCCAAAAGGCCCAAGCCGCTGTGGGCCCTTTGGCCCTGGTAATTTACAAGGTTAACTTTATACTTTTAAAAGAAGGTACTATTGGGGAGGACGCATGAAATTTGTACTACATTTATTGTTGTCTATGGTTTTGCTTAGCGGCGGACTTGCTCCGGCGTATTGCCAGCGTGGGGGCGGATTTATTAGAGGTGGCGGCGGAAAAGGCCACGTCGGTAAAAGCCGCTCGCAGCAGCGTATGGGGCGTAAAGGAAAACATCGCAGTTATCGGACGAAACAGGCCGGGGCCGATATCAGCAGACAATATAATCAAGGCAGGCGTGATATATCGGATATTGGCAACCGGGTAGCCGATCGGGTCCAACGGGCCGACTACCAAAGCAGTAGAAATCATATCACGTGGCATGAGGCCGCACGCGCAGAATTATACACTCCGCATGAGAAACCCATCTCGGCTATGTATGCGGAAGATATTTTCATGGGTAAAATTTCTCTGGCGGACTTAACCCCTCAAGAACAAACCGAGTTTTTACTGGCAGAATTTCCCGGCCTGGTGGTGGAGGGTGAAATGGTGCCCTCGGCTGAGGTGTGGAAAGATGTTGTTCAAGAATATCGCTCTCGTCTTTTGAACGACCCTACAGCGCAACAACAAGCCGATCCGATTTCCTACTGGGCCGAGCAGATGAGTTTGGTTACCAATGTGGGTTTTTTCGGTTCTACCGGAGATGAACTCTTTGTTATGGTGGCGGCTATGCGAAATTTCCCGCCTGAGTTGCAGCCGTTAACGGACGTAATTACCGTGCGGGCCTTACTCAATTTAAATGCCACCACTGCCCTCAATGATTTTGTAGACATGCGTTTAGCCCAGGTGGACGGAAAGGGCCGTCCGATGGTGTTGCCTGCGGTGTGGCGGGAATTCCCGTGGGAGATTGTAAAACGTATTCCCAATTCTCGTTTGGAGCCGGGAGGCGAAGGAAAAGGTATTTTGGTGGACCCGCATGTACAGGTAACGTTGGGACAGTATAACAGTTATAACTTGATGAATTTGGACCCTTCGTACACGATGACTTCCAATTTCTTAAACTTGCGTCACGGGATGAATGATAAAATCAATGACTATGCATTTGTCGGGCAAGCCTCCCGCGGACAATTGGAGCAGGTCTTGCAACACCGCTTGCAACGCAGTTTTGAAGAAGCAGAACTTGTACAAGATAAGTATGGTTGGAATTTATCGGAACATTTCCCGTCAGCCAGCCCGCAATGGATACGGACGTTGACGGATCAAGGTGAATTGAAAGTGGAAAATATCTACCCGTATGCCCCCGATTATCTAACCGAAGATTTGCTCTTAGAGTACATGCTTACCAAACATAATATGGAAATCCGCAAATGGTACCCTATTATCAGTGCGCGTAATGTGCGGCTATACAATTCGTTTGCTACGCTTTACCGGGCGGCAAAACCGGCTATGCATCCGGCAGCGGAAGATATGGCCTGGTTAGCGGGGCAAGTGTCGAAACAAACACAGTATTTAGTGGTCGGCAACGTTAACGTAAAGAATTGGGAGAAATATACCCTTCGCCTTATGCAACAATTGCACCGACAACATCCCGGGCGTCAAATTATCTTATTGGATCAGTACGGGGCTGTTGATTCGGTGTTGTGGACCATGCTTGATGGCCAGCGGAAAACAGGAGAAGATTTACTGAATATTGTAACCGACGTGGCGGAAAGTTCTATCTTAAAATCGGATATGGATATCAGACGGTTTGAAGATCCGTTGGAAGACGGAATCCTTGTTATTCAAAATGGGGATGGAGCCATTCCGTTTGAAAATACGTTGGAAGGGTTGCGGATTACTTCTCAGGCCTATATGAATCAAGTGGCACAGGTTCGGGCGGAAAATCCGGATGCGCTCATTGTTTTGTCAGTCAATCATATGTTGGCCGATTACAGTGTGCCTTATTCATTAGGGAGTAAATTGTACGGTCCCAACACATTTGTAACGCAGTTATCCGTCAATATGATGGAAGGCGGACAAGGAGAAACCTTGTTTGATGAAGTCATTTCTCCGGCTGAATCTGCTAATTTAGCGGGGGTGGAAACGGATCTCCATTTAACGGAAGATACCCCACTGCTAACCGATATGCGGGTGTTGCAATTTAATAATGGTGTATTGCCCGCTCAGGACGGATTGCCGGCTACTCCCATCAACCGAGCTGTCGGGTTTGATGCACGCATTTTTGTATCCAAATAATAGTGAGGTATCAAAAGGCCCAAGCGAAAAATGGGCCTTTTGTTCCTTGTGAGGTGTTGGCATATATTACTAAAATATAAAGAACATCTATTTTTAAATTGTATTTTTATGAAGAAAGTTATTCCAATTTTAGTGGGGGCGGGATTACTTGTCGCCTCGCCGTCAGAGGGGTATGCTCAACGAGGAAAAGGATTTTTATCGTCGGGGCCGGCGGTTGCGGGCCGTAAAAGTTGGCGCACGAAGAAAACACTTTCCAAAATTGGGCAACAGTACGGAAAGCATAATAACGGCAATTATATTGCGGCTCAATTAAATAAAAATGTTACGATTGGTACCGTGGCCGCCAAGCACTTAAATTTGCAATCGCAGCCGGGGCTTATTACCGGCAAATGGAAAAAAGGTTGGCATGCGGCCGTTACGAATATGTTGCCGCAGGAGATCCGAGCCGATTTGCCTTTGCCATATGCGCAAGATATTCTTTTAGGTAATTTACCGTTGGAAATCCTTTCGGATGTAGAAAAGGAAAATTTATTCCTTTCCCAGTTCCCTATTTTAGTATTGGAGGAAAACTGGGTGCCGACCAATTCCCAATGGGATTATGCCCTTCGGTATTACCACAGTGTGCTATTTGATAAACTCCCGGAAACCGAGCCGGCCGATGAACTCAATCGGTGGGCCAAAAAAATGGCGGCGATTACCAACTTGGGGTTTTTTGGAAAACTGGAACAGGGCCAATGGATAGAAGTAGCCGCCACGCAACAATTCCCGTTGGAATTGCAACCGTTTACGGATTTGATTGTCATGCGGGCGTTGCTCAATATAGGGGAAGAATCTTTTATTGACGACTTTGTATACCATCGTTTAAGCGCCGTTGATAAAAAGGGCCGTCCGCTTAAATTGCCGGCGGTGTGGAATGATTTTCCGGATTGGGTATTGTCCTATATCCCGGAGGGCCGCATTGAACAACCGGCTCCGCCTGCAAAAAAGAGTGCGGATCAAACTACGTTGTTGCGACGGGTAAAAAATTATTTTCAGCGTCAAAAGGCGCGTTTAGTTAAACCAAAACCGAAACCGGGTGATGAGGCCTTGCAGTATGCTTTAGGCAGATATAACAGTTATAATATTTTGAATTTGGATTCGTCCCCGGAAATGACGCAACTGTATATGGAATTGCAACACGGGATGGTTGATAAATTTTCCGATTTGGTGTTCGGAAATTCCCCGAATTTGGTAGAACAATTGGAATATCGGCTTTCTCGCAGTTACGAAGATGCCCAACTGTTTAATGAACGGCAGGATTTGCCCGCTTTATTCCCATACGTATCCCGAGAATGGATTTACTGGGATTTGGAGGGGGGAGTAGAAAAATTGTATCCGAATGCAGCCAGATTTTTACCGGATGAGTTGGTGCCACTTTACATGCTTATCAAACACAATTTGGAAGTACGGAAATGGTGGCCGATTGTTCAACAATGGCAGATAGACGTGTTGCAGGCCACGGAACAATTACAAAAAATTCAGGTGCCGGTAACGCACGATTCATCGTTGGATATACGCTGGTTGGCGGGGCAAATTACGCCGCAGATCCAGCATGTATTAGTTGGTGATACGGCCGCGGCTCCTACTTTTTTGAAAGATGTGTTTGAATTGGCACGCGAATTGCGTAAACGCTATCCGAACCGGGACATTGTTTTGCTGAGTCAGCACGGTTTCGGGTTACCGGAGGGCGTGTCGGATGATCCGGAAGTCCGCCGGATGTGTAAATCTCAGCATGTGTTGAAGCATTTGGTACAAGCCGAAAAAGATGGCGTGTTGGCTCAAACTGTACGCGACCAATATATTCAAACCGAGTTGTTGCGTGATCCTTTTTATGAGAATTCCACGGGGCTCCCCACCTTGGCGGCATTTGAAGAACCGGCCTCGTTAAATGGTGCCGGAGGGAGATTGGGACAGGAGCGTTTTGCGGAAACTTTTGAAGGTTTACGTTTGGTTTCGGATGCTTACGTGGAGCAGTTGGAAGCATTACGCGATAAACACCCCGATGCACTATTTATTGTGGCGGCCGATGCCAGACAAGTGGATTATGCGGTTCCTTATTCGTTAGGTAGTTATTTGGCTGGGCCGGACACGTATGTGGCGCTGCTGGGGGTACAACGATTTAGTTCGATATTGGATGCAAAGTCGCTCAGTTTGTTTGAACGGAATTTTTATCCCTTTGAAATGACGCGCGTGTTGCGAAGCGGACAGTTCGGTTCAAACGGCCCGGAAGATGCTCGCTTTTTGTTTGATAGAGTATTGCAATTTAAGGGCGATGTGCCCACGGGTGAATTTGGTCATCCGGTTCGGGCTTCGTGGTTAGTTGGGTTTGATGTACGTATCAACCGATCGATGGAGTAGGAGTAGAAATATGCGTTGTTGGAAATTTTTATTTATTTTATTATGTTTTAGTGGTGTGATGGCCTACGGACAGAGAATGCCGTTTAAGGTAAATGCTAAGCCATCTGTCCATGTAGGGCATCATGCACAAAGTAAGAAGTCCAAGGCCTCCAAGCGCTTGGCGGCGTTGTCCCCTGCGCAGTTGTCTGAACGTGTGCAAACTACGTACCGCCGTGCTAAAAAAATGCAAGATCATTACCCGGAAGTGATAGACTGGGGCGGACCGAGCAGGCAGTATATGCCGAGTTCTTCTCCGTTGACGCCGGATGCGCTCAAGTTTGCTAAATTAAATCCGAAGATCTTATATCCGCACTTGCCTGTATTATCGGCAGAACAATTAGCCCAATGCTTTTTAATACAGCATAATTTGGAACTTGTCAAATGGATGCCTAAACAGGAAGAATTACGAAAGTATGTGCAAGAGCATATGTCCTTATTGCGAGCCCATCAAGTGAAAGTTCCTGTGGCGGCACATCAAGAAATGGCTTGGCTGGCCCGGCAAGTATCACCGGAAACACAATATTTGCTACTTGGGGAAGTCCATGCACCCGGCATTGGGGACACGTTACCTGATTTGTTGCGCGAATTACGGCGTATGCAAAAGGACCGTCAGATTTTCTTATTTACGGAATTTCTACCCGAACGGCAAGAATGGGGGCACTTGGATGTCGGCACTTTGTATTTTCCGGATCAAAAGTCGATTTGGAATACCGCCTACCTCCAGCGTATTCCCGTTATTGGGTTAGAGCCCTATTTTATCTATCAGACTCAGCCGCAACTGATGGAGCGGGATCCTGCCCACCAAGGCCGTACCATGCCGGGGAATAATATTTGGCAATCGTTAGCCGGGGTGCGTGTACGCAATCAGCGTTGGATGCAAATTTTGCAAGAATACCGCGCGCAATACCCCGAGGCCTTGTTTATTGTCTATGCCGGTAATGCACATGTATCGTATTCGGAACCTTATTCTTTGGGGAATCAGTTGGCCAAGCAAAATACGCTTGTGGCTTTACTATATCCCGAACAAGATATATGGCAGACGTCCGGTCGGGCTTCTGTTTTGACCAGTAAATTTGATGCTTGGACGGATGGTAAATTTGTTAACGATAATATCGTGCAATTTGACTTGCCGGTTTTTTCGCGTGTCGTTGGATTTGATATTCGTATCCGGCTTCCCGGAACGGTGTTTGTAATTGATGAATAATTGTTTGAACTGAGAAGGAAAATATGAAGAAGATAGTAGTTTTATTGTTGGCTGTCAGTTGTTTGCTAGGAGTTTGTGCGGGGGATATGTATGCCCAGAAAGGACGGATTCACAGATATCGCGCCCAAGGGAAAAAATACAAAAAACCGTCCCGTCCCGAAAAGCGAGCCAAGTCACATCCTTTAACCAACTTTCGCCAGGCCAGTACAATTACTGCCCAGGAAACAGAGGCAGGACTGCAACTTGGCGATTTCGTTCCGCCGGCCTCGCAATTTACGATAGGGAAGAGAAAATCGGTGTATGAGCCGTTAGCGGGTTTGCGTTCGCATGCGCTGTATCCTCAATCCAACTTGCCAAGTACGCAAGAATTGGAGGAATACTTTTTAAATCAGCATAACTCGGAAATTGTAAAATGGATGCCTATTTTACAAGCCCATCAAAAAGCGTTGGAGGAAAATTTACCGCAGTTGCGTGAAGCCCAACAAATAATAGACCATCCCGCTCGCCTGGATATGAAATGGCTGGCAGGGCAACTTCCCGACGAGGCCCGCTATTTGCTGTTGGGAGAAAAAGACCACGGTGTATACGCGGTACACCAACAAGTCAAATATTTGCTGGGAGAGTTACACCGCCGTTATCCGCACCGGAAGATTATTCTATTTACGGAATTTTTACCTCAAGGCCGCTCGTGGATATATGCGGCGCGTTATCCCGGCTTGTGGGGGTATTTGCCCTTATTTTTAGCCGGGCAAAAAGTGCGTATTCCGGTAGTCGGTTTGGAACCGAAGTTTGTATGTGAAACCCAACGGACGATGGTGGAAGATCCGGAGCAACAAACCGGGGGACTGATGTGGGCGTCCATTGAGGGGGTTCGTATCCGCAATGAAAGATGGCTCGCACGTTTGGAAGCGGCCCGCCGTCAATATCCCGATGCATTGTTCGTAGTCTATACCGGGGCCGGCCACGTAGATTATAACGAGCCCTATTCATTGGGCCGTTCGCTACAAGGGCCGCAAACACAAGTGGTGTTGTTCCATCCCAGATATCGGGTAGAAAACGGACGGCTCAAAGACTTGATTACGCCGTTTGATATGGTAACCCAAGGAGAATTTTCTGACCGCATTGTACGGTTTAGTTCGGATGAAATGGCCAAATTAGCCGGATTTGATATTCAAATCGGTGTACCGGAGTTATTAGAAACGATGTTCTTTGATGAGTAAAAGAAGATTTATTTTTGACCCATACCCCGGGTTTTCCCCCGGGGTATTTTTTGTGTTGTTTTCTAAAAGGCACAAAAAAACCTTGACTTTGTTTTTTTTTTTGCTAGAATTTGCACATACTCATTTTACAAGGAGGAGTACGTATGAAAAAGGAAAGTTGTTTGTTGGACTTTTTAAACGCAAAAGGTTTTACGCTAATAGAATTATTAGTGGTAGTGCTCATCATTGGTATTTTAGCGGCGGTGGCGATGCCGCAATATCAAAAAGCCGTAGAAAAATCTCGCGCCACGCAAGCCCTGGCGGTACTTAAAACAATCGGACAAGCGCAAGACGCGTATTACATGGCAAACGGGGAATATGCCCAATCGTTGGATGAATTGCCCGTAGATATTTCGTGGACGGGAACGGAAAAATGGACCGCAAGTAATTATCCTACCTACTCTAACGGGCAATGGTCTTTGCAAGTGGTTCGTTGGACGCCGACCACTTGTGGGATCTATATGGGCCGGTTGACCGGTAAATATGCGGGAGCGGGATTTATTTATTGGCTTAAAAATCCTTATGATGATATTGAGGAAGGAACTCTGTCTTGTGCCGAACGTTTATCCAATGGGTTGACGTATAACGGTGTTAGTGGCAGTTATTGTGGAAAAGTTATACAGGTTTTCGGTAACCGGATAAATGTAAGTGCATTGAATGTTTGGCGCATGTAGATCGCCGGAGCGTTTTATCATTTAATTCATTCCCCATGTTCCTGCTGTTAAATACGTGGCAAACGCAAGCCATAGTCCGTACGGTGCCAGCAGCCACGCAGCAGTGCGGTTGATTTGCCAAAAAGCGCGGAATAAAAATCCCAGTTCTGTCAGCATGGCTACAATTAAAATCAGCCCGCCCGTCAAACTGTGTGCCCCGAAAAATACCGGAGTCCAACACGCATTTAACGCCAGTTGCCCTACAAATAACATCATCGCATGTCCGTGTATTTTTTCGCGGAATGTCAAAAAAGCACTCGTCCCCAATAAAATATATAGCGCGCCCCATACAAGACTAAATAAAAAATCCGGCGGCGTTAGCGGCGGGTGGGCTAAGGTGCGGTACCACGCCATATTGTTAAACACATAGGGGATGCCGAATAAACCGGGCAGTTGGCAAATTACCAGCCAAACGACGAATTTTACTAACATAGTTCCGTTTTTCATAGGAATATGATAAAAATTTCCCTTTCTATCGTAAAGCGATAAAACAGATTAGTTCCAGCCCGAATTGGTTAAAAAATGGTAAAATAATCATACACGCCCACTGGGCGTATTTTGAGGAATTTTTATGGATACCAAACTCATTAAAGAAGTAACCGATTGGTTGAAAACCACCGATTTAGCCGAATTTTGTTATGAAAAAGACGGCAACTGTATTGAAGTAAAAACCCAAGAAGCCCTGCCCGAGCCGGCTGCGTTTGCTTGTTCGCTTACGGCGGTAACGGCTCCCGCTATCGGCATTTATCACGCCGCGGATAAAGGGCAAAATATTGCCCTTACCGAAGGTCAACTCATCGAACAAGGGGCGCCGTTGGGTGTTGTGGAAACGGTTTCCAAAAAGCATAAAATTACTGCGCCGGTTTCCGGTAAATTGCGCGTGATTACCGTGCGAGAAGGGGCCGTCGTAGAATTTGGTTTGCCACTCTTTTTTATTGAACCGCGGGAGTGTTAAATGGGAACCGATTTGTCCTTTACGCCTTTTCAAAAAGTACTTATTGCCAACCGTGGCGAAATCGCCCTGCGCATTATCCGCACGTTAAAAGAGATGAATATTAAATCGGTGGCTGTTTACTCACAGGCCGACCGTAACAGTTTGCATGTGCGCATGGCCGACGAAGCCGTTTGTATCGGCCCGGCCCGCTCTGCGCAAAGTTATTTAAATATAGACGCTATTGTTACCGCCGCTAAATTGACCGGAGCCGATGCCGTTCACCCGGGGTATGGTTTTCTATCCGAAAATGCCGATTTTGCAAAAGCCGTTACCGAGGCCGGAATTACTTTTATCGGGCCGGATGCCAATTCTATTTCTTTGTTAGGTGTTAAATCTACCGCGCGTGAAATTGCCGTCAAAGCCGGTGTGCCCGTTACCCCAGGCTCCGATGGAGTGGTTGGTAAAAATTACCACGCTATTGCACGCAAGATCGGTTTTCCCGTCATGATTAAAGCCGCACTGGGCGGTGGCGGAAAGGGAATGCGCGCTTGCTTTAACGAAGAAGATTTAGACCGTATGATGTCCACGGCCCAGGCCGAGGCGCGCGCCAACTTTGGCGACGACCGCATGTATTTGGAAAAACTCGTTTTGAATCCGCGCCACATTGAAGTCCAAGTGGCTGCCGATAATTACGGTAATGTGGTAGCATTTGCCGAGCGCGATTGCAGTTTGCAGCGTCGCCACCAAAAATTAGTAGAGGAATCCCCCAGCCCGTTTGTGGACGCGGCTACCCGTGTTAAATTGCAAGAAGCCGCGTGCAAACTGATTGAGGCGGCCAACTACCGGGGGGTTGGTACGGTGGAGTTTTTAATGGCGCCGACCAAAGAATTTTATTTCATGGAAGTAAATACCCGCTTGCAAGTGGAACATCCGGTAACGGAAGAAGTCTGCGGGCGGGATTTAGTCAAACTGCAAGTTCAAATTGCCCAAGGCGAAAAATTACCCTTTACCCAAAAAGAAGCCGCCGTTATCAAATGCCACGCGATCGAGCATCGTATCAACGCCGAGGATAGCGAGCATAATTTTGTGCCGTGCCCGGGTACGGTTTCGGAGTGGATTCCGTCGGGCGGGTTGGGCGTACGGGTGGATAGCCACGTATATGTCGGCTATGCAATTCCCACGTATTACGATAGTTTGATTGCTAAACTGATTGTAACGGCCCCCGAACGTCCCCAATTGTTGGCACGCAGCCGCCGCGCGCTAGGCGAATTTGTGGTCGGTGGTGTAAAAACCACGTTGCCGTTTCATAAGCGCATTTTAGATAATGCCGATTTTATTGCCGGAGATACCGACACCGGACTTATTGAGCGTATGCTCAAGCAAGAGAAGGAACATGAAAGCCAAAACTAAGATTATGGGGCCGCGCACCTTAAAGAAATGGGTGGAAGCGGCGCGTGCAAAAGGGCAAAAGATAGTTTTTACAAACGGATGTTTCGATATTCTACATGCCGGACACGTGAGTGTGTTGGAATTTTCACGCAGTAAAGGGGATTTACTTGTCGTGGGACTCAATAGCGACGCATCGGTCAAACGCTTGAAAGGTCCGTCGCGCCCCGTCAATTCCCAGGCAGACCGCGCGCTTGTTTTGGCCGCGTTGGAAAGCGTGTCTGCCGTGTGCGTGTTTGAAGAAGATACACCGTACAATTTGATTAAACTTGTCCGCCCGGATGTGCTCGTCAAGGGTGGCGATTATAAACCGTCGGAAATCGTCGGTCGTGAATTTGCAAAAAAAGTGGTGCGCTTTGCTTTATTAAAAGGCCGCTCTACTACAAACATTATTAAAAAGGTAAGCAAGTAGCGCGTGAGTCGCGTTATAAGAGGACAACCATTATGGCTGATATTTTTGAGAAGTGCAGAAATTACAAGGACGCTAAAATTGCCATGCGCATGGGCATTTACGGTTATTTCCAACCGATTTCTTCCGCCCAAGGGCCGGAAGTAATCTTAAACGGTAAAACCTATATCATGGCGGGTTCCAACAACTATTTGGGGCTGGCCAATGACCCGGAAATGAAAAAAGCCGCCGTGGAAGCCGTGCAAAAATACGGTACCGGGGTGGCCGGCTCGCGCTTACTCAACGGAAATACACAACTGGCCGATAATTTAGAAAAAAAGTTAGCCCAATTCAAACGCAAACAAGCCGGTTTGTTATTTGCTACCGGATACCAGATGAATTTGGGGGTTGTGTCGTGTTTGATTAAAAAAGGCGACTATGCCATTGTGGACAAATTAGACCACGCCAGTATTTTGGACGGTGTGAAAATGTCCGAAGGCGAAATGGTCCGCTTTAAACACAACGATATGGCCGACCTGGAACGTGTGCTTGCTAAACTGCCTGAAGATGCCGGCAAACTGATTATCATTGACGGTGTGTTTAGCATGGAAGGCGACATTTGCCCGCTACCCGATATCGTTAAAATCGGTAAAAAATACGGTGCACGCATTATGGTGGACGACGCCCATGCCACGGGTATCATCGGCAAAACGGGCCGCGGCACGTGCGAGTATTTCGGTTTGGAAAACGGCGAAGTAGATTTAATCGTCGGTACGTGTTCCAAGACGTTTGCCACCGTGGGCGGTTTTGTGGTGGGGGATGAGGATATTATCCACTACATGCGCCACAACGCGCGCAGTCAGATTTTTTCTGCTTCTATGCCGCCGTCTTGTATTGCCTCTATTACCAAGGCGTTGGAACTGATTGAAAACGATACTTCCCGTCGCGATAATTTGTTCCGTTTGACGGCTAAACTGAAAAAAGGGTTGGAAGATTTAGGGTATGACCTCGGCACCAGCACGACGCCGATTTTACCCGTGCATGTAGGCAGCAATGAAAATTGTTTTAAGATGTGGCGCGCCTTGCACGAAATGGGCATTTTTGCCAACCCGGTTATCAGCCCCGCGGTGCCGCCCGGCCGCGCGCTCATGCGTCTTACGCTCATGGCCACGCATACCGATGAACACGTGCAAAAAATTATTGACGCGTTTGCCCAGGCGGGCCGTGCGGTAGGTATTATTAAATAAAGTATTTTCAAAACCCCGCTTTGTGCGGGGTTTGTTTTTTGGGAGTGCGTATGCAAATCAAAGAAATTTCTTCCCCATCTGATGTTCAAGCGTTTATTGATTTTCCGTTTACCTTATATAAAGACAATTCCTATTGGGTGGGCGAATTAAAAGCCGACACGAAACACTTATTAGATACAAAAAATCCGTTTTGGGCCACGGCTACGCGCGCACTTTTTATGGCGTACGAGGGGGAAAAACCCCTCGGGCGCATTATGGCACTAGTCAACCGGGCCCATAACGAATATCATCGCGAAAATATCGGCTTTTTTGGTTTTTTTGATTGTGTAAATGATGAAAAAGTGTCCGCCGCTTTATTTTGCGCGGCGCAAGATTGGCTCAAGGCGCAAGGGGTGGAAAAAATGCGCGGCCCGGCGAGCCCGTCCAGTAATCACGTATACGGGCTGCTGGTAGACGGGTTTGACAGTATGCCCGCTATTATGATGCCGTATAATTTTGCTTATTATGCGGATCTGATTGAAAAAGCCGGACTTACAAAAGCCAAAGATTTACTTGCTTTTTACCGCACGAAAGACGATAAATTCTCTGAGCGGTTTTTGAAAGTGTGTGCCCGGTGCGAACGTGCCAAAGGCATTACGCTGCGCCGGTTGAATTTGAAAAAGATTGACGAAGAAGCCGAAATTATCCGCAAGATTTACAACGCCGCCTGGGCGGAAAATTGGGGATTCGTGCCGCTTGATCAGCGCGGTATGGCCGATATCGTCAAAGAGTTAAAGCCCATTATCCGCACGGAAGGTACGTGTGTGATTGAAGAAAACGGAGTGCCGGCCGGATTCTATATTTGTATTCCCAATATGAATCATGTACTGAAAATTTTGCGCGGCAGCCTAAAAAATCCGTGGCGAGTATTAAAGGCGTTATGGACGTGGAAACATATTAAAGATGCGCGGCTGATTATGCTGGGCGTCATGCCGGAATTTAGAAAACGCGGACTGGATTTGATTTTGATTAAACACATTGTTACGCACGGCGTAGCCGTATGGGATGCGGCGGAACTTTCCTGGGTGTTGGAAGACAACGCCGGCATGATCCGCGGGATAGAGGAGTGCGGTTGTCACCCCTACAAACGCTACCGCGTGTACGAAAAAAATTTATAACAAAGTATTTGTTTGCTGAAAAACCCCGTTTTCGGAATTGTCCGAAAACGGGGTTTTAATTGTTTGTTACGAAGTTTAATTGAAAACCCCTTGACTTTGTTTTTTTTTTTGCTTTAATAAGCATATATTAAATTCCAGTGGAGGGATATATATGAAAAAGAAAAGTTGTTTGTCGGGCATTTTACGTACAAAAGGGTTTACGCTGATTGAACTCCTCGTAGTCGTACTCATCATCGGCATACTCGCCGCGGTAGCCGTGCCGCAATATCAAAAAGCGGTGGAAAAAGCACGGATGAGCGAAGCCATTGGTATGTTATCCACTATTGCCAAAGCGCACCAAGTTTTTTATATGGCTAACGGGCGGTATGCTTTTTCTAATGACATTGGTTTATTAGATATAGAAGTTCCGGGAGAGGTAGATAATTCCTGGGGCACAGGGCGCATTCGTACCAAGTATTTTATTTATTCACCCAATGTGGCTACAGGAAATGGTCCGGGGCCCATGTTGGCTTTTGCCCAACATGTTCCGCAAGAAGGTGTCGCAGAGATTTATCAATTATTTATTTCCCAAGCGGAGCCAAACCGGGTTCAATGTTCCTTGTATGATGGGGCCAACGCTGTACAACGCAAATTGTGTCAAAAATTAAACGCTAAAGGCACGCTATAAAAACAGGGGCTCATTTTTCCCACGAAATGAGCCCTTGTTGATTGCCCGGCGTGCGAGTCCCCTCTCGGTGCCGGGTCGGATAGAAATTTTAGAAGCCCCGCCGGGTACTCCGGCCGGGGCTTCTTTGCGCGGGCCTTGTTAGACAAGGCCCACACTTATCCCCTGTGTTGTTGTTTGTTCCTTCGTAATAAAGGTACCCCTTTATTTACCCCCCGGAACAAATCGTTTATTTACTACAAGTATTATCTTAAAGGATTAGATACCCACTCGCAACCCCAAAAAAGGGTTAGATTTTTATTTTGATATATTTTGATTGTTATTTTTTCTAAATCTCTCTATTTTTGCTAAAATATAAGTATGGAAAATACGGCCCTTTGTCCGCTGGACGGACGCTATAGCGGCAAGTTGGGCACGCTCACGAAAGTCATGGGCGAGGCCGCGTTTGCCGCATACCGTTTACAAACGGAAATCACGTGGCTGCATATCCTGTCCGATTTAAAACTCCCTCATTTTAAGCCGCTAACCGCTGCCGAAAAGAAATTACTTAGTGCACTTTGTGCGCCTAACGCAGATGATTTATCCGTCTTGCGCGCGATTGAATTTACTGGTTACAAGCATATTCCGGCCACGCGCCACGACGTTAAAGCCGTAGAGTATTTCTTACGCTTGAAATTGCAAAATACGTCGTTGAAAGACCGCTTAAATTGGCTTCACTTTGCGCTGACCAGCGAGGACGTCAACAGTGTTTCGTATGCTTTAATGCTTTCTAACGGGCTTGGCGAAGTGCTCTTGCCCGCGCTGGAAAATTTACGCCGCACGCTGGCCCAACTGGCGCGCAAAGAGGCCGGGTCTGTTTTACTGGCGCGCACGCACGGGCAAGCCGCTGTGCCGACGACGTTTGGCAAAGAAATCCGCGTATTTGAAACCCGGTTGGCGCGGCAAATTGCGCAACTTAAAAAGCAACAAATTTCTTGTAAATTCGGCGGCGCAGTGGGAAATTTTAACGCACATACCGCTGCGTTCCCTAAGGTAAATTGGCCCAAAGCGGCCGACGGACTTGTTCGTACGCTCAATAAAAACCGGAAAATTAAAATTTACCGCACGCCCGTTTCCACGCAAGTGGATCCGCGCGACAGTTACGCCGAACTCTTTGATAATTTGCGCCGAACAAGTACGATTTTGATTGATTTTTGCCGCGATATGTGGCACTATATTTCCGTCGGGCTTGTGCACCAGCAGATTAAACAAGGCGAGGTCGGTTCGTCCACCATGCCGCAAAAAGTAAACCCGATTGATTTTGAAAACGCCGAGGGGAACTTACAACTGGCCAGTAGTTTGTGCGATTTCTTTTCCGGCAAACTTCCCGTTTCGCGCTTACAACGGGATTTATCCGACTCCACCGTTTTACGCAATATGCCTATGGCGTTTGGGTATATAGGCGTGGCGTTGTCCTCGTTAGAAAACGGGCTTAAAAAAATCGCTTTTGACCGTGTGCAGGCGGCGCAAGAAATTGAAAATCACCCCGAAGTATTAGCCGAGGCCTTCCAGACTATTTTACGCGCGGCGGGTGAAAAAAATCCGTATGAAAAACTGCGCGATTTTACCCGCGGCCGCGCGGTTACGTTGGCCTCGTTACACGAATTTGTTGCAAAATTAGACGTACCCGAAATTATTAAAAAACAGTTGTTGGCACTCACGCCGAAAAAATACATCGGTTTGGCCGAGCAACTGGCAAGAGGTAACCATGATTGATTTAGTATGCGGCGGACAAGCCGGCGACGAAGGAAAAGGCAAAATTGCGGCCTATTTATCTTATAAAGGTAATTACGATTATTGTGTGCGTGTGGGCGGCCCTAATGCGGGTCATACCGTTGTACAAGACGGTGTTTCGTACACGCTTAAAAATATTCCGTCAGGTTTTTTAAACCCCAAAACCAAACTCGTCTTGGGTGCGGGTGCGTATACCAAAACCGAGTGGTTATTGGATGAAGTGAAAAAAACGGGTACGCACGATCGCTTGATTATTGACCCGTATGCCGTTTTAATTACCGACGAACAAACCGGAGCTGAACGCGGCGCAAGCCATTTTATGAGCCACATCGGTAGCGTGGGAACCGGACTCGGGCAAGCCGTTAAAGAACGCATTGAACGGCGCGATATTAAATTTGCCAAAGACGAGCCGCTACTCAAAGATTATATCCAAGAAGTACCGGAATTATTAAACCGTTGTTTGGATAAAGGCGGAAACATTTTGCTGGAAGGTACGCAAGGGATTAAATTATCTTTGCTTCACGGGGAATATCCCTATGTAACTTCGCGCGATACCACGGCCAGCACGTTTTTAGGCGAAGCCGGACTTGGCCCCAAGAGCGTGCGTGATGTGTATGTGGTGTTTAAACCTTACATCACCCGTGTAGGCCCCGGCCCGTTAGAAAAAGAAATTTCCGACGAAAAAGAGTTGGAAATTTACCATACCAAAGGCCACGAAATCGGCAGCGTCAGTAAGCGCTTGCGCCGGGTAGGTGAGTTTGAAAAACGCTCTGCCTCGCGTGCTATTATGATCAACAACTGCACGAAAATTGCCATTACGCATATTGATATGTTCCCCGGCAACGACCGTGTGAAAAAAGAAGAAGATTTCACGCCGGAGGCCAAAGAGTTTTTGGCTAACTTGCGGGCGTTATCGGCCGAAGTGTATCCGCATCCGAAGATTGCGCTGATCTCTACCGGCCCGGACATGGAAGACACCTTAGTGTTATAGGAACGAAGTAGCGGTTTCCATTTTTGAGCATCTAGGCCTTGCCTTGAACCTTACGTACTTGCGGCGCGTTGCGCCGTCCGCAAACCGTACGCTACGGTTCAACTAGCAAGGCCTATCTATCTCAAAACTGAAAACAGGGCGTTGTCCTTGCGTTTTTTGCGCGCCACTCCAAAAAAACGTAACTATCATTACGCCTATGCGCCTAACTTGCCTGCGCACCGCGTCAGAACTAAAGTTTCATCGGATAACACAACATATTGCTGTCGGAATGGCATGCCGTGGCCGTTTGACCGCCAAAACTTTTACAGAGATTTACAATATTCGCGTCGGCCTGTTCAGGATAATAACAACAATTCCAAGAATCTTCATCTAAGTAATAATAAACGTAGATGTCGTTCGAACGATCGTTAATTGGACCGGCAATTGATTTGGCATAAATACTGTTTTGCCCAACTTCCAACAATTTGATTTGCCAGTTTTTAGTGGTTTGTATAATTGCACTTTCTGTTTGTTGGCCGGGTTCTATATCTAATTCATCAAATGTTTCGGCGTATTTTCCGTTTGCCATAAAGTACAATTTTTCGGCGGCGGCTAATGCTTTAAGGGCCACAACCGCTTCGGATACTTTTGCCTTTTTAACTGCTTTTTGATATTGCGGTAGTGCCACCGCCGCCAATATGCCGATAATGAGTACGACCACTAATAATTCTATTAGCGTAAATGCTTGTGTGTTTTTCATGTTATTTGCTCCTTTGTTTTTTAACCGACACTATATTATTGTTTTTTTTTTTGGTTTGTCAAGTCTTTTTTCACACAAGATAAAATTGTTAAAATATCTACAAGAGGTTTTTATGAAAGATATAATTTTTGATTTGGGCGGAGTTCTTATTGACTGGAACCCGCGTTATTTATATAAAAAAATTTTTTCTACCGAAACGGAAATGGAGTGGTTTTTGGGTAATGTGTGCACCCCGCAATGGAATACCCAGCAAGACGCCGGACGTCCGTTTAATGAAGGTATCAAATTGTTGGAAGAAAAATTTCCGGAATATGCGTTTGCTATCAACTTTTATTGGACGCGATGGGAAGAAATGCTCGGCGGTGCCATTGAAGGTACGGTGGATATCTTGCGCGAACTCAAGGGCCGCCACCGTCACTTGTATGCGCTGAGTAACTGGTCGGATGAGACGTTTCCGATTGCACAAAAGAATTATGAATTTCTGAAGTGGTTTGACGGTATCGTGATTTCCGGCGAAGAAAAACTGGTCAAGCCCGACCCTCGTATTTTTACACGTCTTTTAGAGCGTTACCACTTGCGTGCGCCAGGTTGTATTTTCATTGATGATAATCAGGCCAACATTTCCAAAGCGGCCGATTTGGGGTTTGAAACGATTTTGTTTACGAGCCCCGAGGACCTTCGCCGCACCTTGATGAGCCGCTCGGTCTTATAAGAAGTTGAAATAAACCGCTAAAATCACAGTCCCCAACACCCAACGATAATACACAAATACGTTGAACGTGTGTGATTTGATGTATTTCATCAACCCGCCGATGACAATCACCGCGCCGATAAATGCGCTGATAAATCCGGCCAGTAACGCGCCGTTGAAATCCGCCGGGGTCAAATGTCCTAATTCTAACAGGGTCGCACCCGCAATAATCGGGGCGGAAAGCAAAAACGAAATGCGTGCGCTTACGCTGCGCGAAAGCCCTAAAAACAACGCTGCCGTAATGGTAATGCCGCTGCGCGATACGCCCGGCATAAGGGCAAGCGCCTGGGCACATCCAATCAAAAATACCGTCAGGAAAGGTACATCAAATAAATCCGTTGATTGCTTGTTGGCTTTTTTATCGGCCCACCATAAGACTCCGGCAAACACGATTAAATTGACCGCAATCAACGCCGGATTGCGAAACGTACTTTCCGCCCAGTCGTTAAATAAGAATCCTACTACGGCCGCCGGTACGGTTGCCACCGCTAAATACCATAATAAACGGCCTTCGCGGCTTTTAGGGGCGGTAAGTCCTTGTTTAAGTAACATCCACCAATCGCGCCAAAAATAAAGTAGTACGGCTAGCAACGTGGCGGCGTGCAGCATAACGTCAAAAGATAAACCTTGATATTCTTGCCCACGCAAATACGGTAGTAACACCAAATGCGCGGAACTGGAAATCGGCAAAAATTCACCCAACGCTTGTAATAGACCTAGCAAAACCGCATCAATAATACCCACGGGATTCTCCTTGAAAACTTTGCATAACGACGCAAAAATGTAATAATAAAGTAAGCACTTTTATTTTACTATATCTTATGCAACTGTTTTACGCCCATTATCCGTCTTTGGAGAAATCGTTTCTGCGTTTGGCGCAACACCGCCGCCCATTAGAGCCGTGGCTGGTGGTGTGCGCGTCGTCGGTAATGGCCGGACGGCTGCAAGCGCAACTGGCCCGCGCACACGGGGCGGTAGCCAATATCCATTTTTGTACGGCCTCTTCTTTATTGTATCGGTTGGATAGTGAAGCAGGGCCGGCGTTACCCGTTTTCCCGCAAGACCATTTACGTGATTTTTTACTTAAAGATATTCTTTGCGAACCCGGACTCAATAAATATCCGGTATCGCGCGGTTTTGTGAGTGTGCTGAAATCGGCCTTGCGTGACTTGGCCGACAGTTTGGCCGATCCCGATGTGCTAGAAGAACAAATTATCTCGTCTCCGGCCGAACTTTTTACCCAGGATAAAGAACAGTTTTTATGGCTTGTACGCGTATTTAAACGTTATCAGGAGCGGGAGGCGAACGTGCCCGGATACCGCCCCTATCAGGCCTTGTTTGAACGGGCCCTGAAACAGGCGGAAACTTCGCCGTATTTGAAACAATTTTCCAAAATTATTTGGTATGGATTTTACGATATGCCCGGGCGGCAACTGGAGTTTTTGAATTGTTTGCGTTCCCACTATTCATTGACGGCGTTTGCTCCGTATGGCGATTATCCGGCTTACCAATTTGCCCAAAAATTTTTTGGGACAAACTGGATGGGCGCCGCTCAAAAATCCACGGACGAAAATGAGGCTGAACCGTCTGGTTTTGGTGCGTTGGGGGCTTCCGGGCCGTATTTATTTGCCCCGCAAGGGCAGGCAGAAACGAAGGGGGTTCATATCGTCAGCGCCGCGACTCCTCAAGCCGAAGTGTTTTTTGCGGCTAAAGAAATTTTGCGTTTGGTAGAAGAAGAACACCTTGATTTTAGTGAAATTGCCGTCTTAACCCGCGCGCAAGGGCCGTATCAGGATATGGTGCGACGCGCGTTTGCTCAAAATCAAATTCCGCTCAACTCGTCTTTTTCGTATCCGTTATCCGCTTATCCGCTGGGGGTGTTTTGTTTAAATTTATTTTCGCTGGCTGCCAACGGGTTTGCACGCGAAGATGTTTTGTCTGTTGTTTCCTCTCCGTATTTCCGCGCACCGCAAAAAAAATCCTGGCGTAAATTAGCGGAAAAATCATTAGCCAGCATGCAAATCAGCCAATGGAAAGATTTGCTACCGCAAACCGATGGATTTGATCCGGAATTTTTGACGTGGTTAGAGCAAACCGATGCCCGTTTGAAAGCACTGGCTGCTGCAGGAGCGTGGGCGGAAAAATGTGCGGCGGCCCGCCAATTTTTAACAGATAATTTAGATGAAACGGCGTTGCAAGGACGAGAAGTTGAGATATACCAAACTTTGTGTGCCTGCATAGATTCGTTGGCCGGTTACGGGTCTATCCGCGCGGAAAGCCAAACCGGTGAGTTCGGACGTGAACTGACGGAAGCGCTGGCCGCTTTGACATTTAACGAAGTGGAAAACGCCCCGCGCGGAGTCGTGTTTACCGACGTGTTACGCGCACGTGGGCTGCAATTTAAAACCGTTTTTATAGTGGGAGTAAACGAAAAAGTTTTTCCTCAAATCGTACCCGAAGACCCTATTTTGCGCGATTATTACCGCTACATGTTGCGCGATACGTGGGGGTACTGGATCAACCAGCAATCCGAGCGGGTGCAAGAGGAACGCCTACTGTTTTTTACGGCCTGTTCCGCCGCCACCGAGCGAGTGTATGTATCGTACGTGAGTCGCTCTGCCGATGGAAAAACGATGACGCCTTCGGTGTATGTGGCTGAATTGGCCCGGGCTACCGGTCAACCGTGGAATGCAGAAAAAGAACCGGAAATCGGGGCGCGGATGTTGGAGCAGATGCGTACCGTAAGTCCGCTGTTTTTAACGCCGAAAGAAGTTTCACTGGCGGCTTTTTTACAAGGAGAATCTACGGAAGACACCTTGCGTGCCGCCGGACTTTTTACGGAAGATACCCCGCGCCAAATGGCTTCGGCCCGTGCGTTAAAAAGTCGGGCGGAAGCCGGAAGTTACGACGGTTGTATTAGTTCCGGCCGCGCTGTGTTTGATGCCGAGCAGCGCAGTGGGTTTTCGCCTTCTGCCCTGCAAGATTTGGCCGCTTGTCCGATGAGATATTTTTTCCGCAAGGGACTACATTTGGCGGATAAAGAAGAACTGCTTAGTCGCCACGCGTTAGCCCCAAACTTGTATGGTCAAGTTTGTCACCGCGTGTTGGAAGAGTTTTATCGCGACCTGAAAAAACAACATCTCACGCATGATTTATTTGATAGTGGGGCGGTGGAATATTTGCGTCGGGCGTTTGCTAAGCACTATACGCCGCAGAGTTATCGGCGGTTTGGTATTTATCCGGTGATCTGGGATTTAATTTTAACGCAAATGCGTGAAAAACTGGAAACGTTTGTGCAAGCCGATCTGCGCGAACTGGGAGATTTTGTACCGTCTTATTTTGAGCGGGCGTTTGAGGAACTTACGATCAAAAATGAACCGTTTACATTACGGGGAGTTATTGACCGCATAGACGTCAATCCTCAAGCAAAAACCTTCCGGATTGTGGATTACAAATCTTCACGTAAATGCACCAAGGATTTGGCCCAATCGTTTTTTACCCATTTGATTTTCCAACCAGTCTTATATGTATTGGCCGCGCAACAACTGCCGGAACTGGCCGGCATGACGTCTGCCGGTTCGTGTTTGCTCGTATTAAAAACCGGTTATGAAAAATGTGACTTATCCGTGGAGGAATTTACCGCCATTCTTCCGCGCGTACATCAATTTTTACAATTACTAGCCGATATTGTGATACAGGGAAAGTTTGTACTTTGTCCGTCAGATTTATGTACATATTGCCCGTATAGTGCTATTTGCCGCAAGGATAGTTTTGCCTGTTTGATGCGCGCGCGGAACAGTAAAACCGGTAAACAAGTAGAGGAGGCCCGCTATGGTACAAACTGATTTGGCCGAAGACCGCGAGCGCGTACTACGCGAGTTGCAGGTAAATATGGTAGTGGAGGCCGGGGCCGGTACCGGAAAGACCTCGCTACTTATCCGGCGTATTTGTTTAGCGGCGCTGGTGCAAGGAATTGCGATGGATAAGATCGTCGCGCTGACCTTTACCGAAAAAGCCGCTGCCGAAATTAAAAACCGGTTGGTCAATGCATTGCACCAGTTGGTGCAAGATATCCAACGGGAAAACGACAAGAAGGAAAAACCGGACAAAGACTCGTTACTGGCTTTTATTCACCAAAATTTTCCGATTAAAAATGATGTGCTACTGACGCGTGCCCAATCCTCCTTATCTCGCTTGGACCGCGCCAGCGTCGGCACGATACATGGTTTTTGTGCGGATATTTTGCGCACTTTTCCGTTAGAGGCGGGGCTCTCTCCGCAAGCGGAAATTGACTCCGGGGCCAAGGCCGCGCGTTTGTTTAATATGCGGTGGAATTTGTTTTTAGATAGCGAACTGGGTGTAAATGCGCCGCGTGCCGAACAATGGAAACAAGTATTGCCGGAAATTTCTCTGGACGAGTTAAAAACATTTGCCAAAACGCTTTGTAGCGGCAAAATTGAAAAGTACGATTATTTTTCACACGCGGATATGTTAGCCGGAGTGTGTATGCAGTCGGCCGCGCGTGCGCACGCGTGGAGTACGGCATTTTTGGAGCCGGGCAAGCCGGCCCGTTTGGTGGAAAAATCCCTGATGTGGGCCGAAAATACATTTACGCGCATGGCTGCTTTTTTACGCGGGGAAGAAGTACCCGCTCCGCAGGAAAAGGAGGAACCCGCCCGATTGAGTGCCACGCTGCCGAAAGGGTGGGACGAAAGTGCCTATGCGGACGCCCGGGAACTGGTGCAATTTGCTGTCAAAATGAATCCGGAACGACAGGCCGTTTTCCGGCAGGCCTATGCCCTTGTAAAAGACGTAGCGGCCCAAATCCGGGCTGATTTTGAGCGCGAAGGCGTGCTTAGTTTTGATGATTTGATTGTTAAAACGCGCCAGTTGGTGCAAAGTAATATCAACGTGCGCAATGCATTAAAGGAAAAACTGGATGTATTTTTTATTGACGAATTCCAGGACACAGACCCCGTACAGGGAGAGTTACTGCTCTTTTTGGCGGAGGAAAAATCTTCTTGCGCTTCCCGGTGGCAAGAGGTAAAACTGCAACCGGGGAAACTGATTGTAGTGGGCGACCCTAAGCAATCTATTTACCGTTTCCGCGGGGCCGATATTACGGCGTACGAATTATTTACGCAACTCATTTTGAGTCAAGGCGGGGTAAAATGCTTTTTGCGGCAAAATTATCGTAGCGTGCCGGATATCGTGGCTATGGCCAATTGCATTTGCCGGCAAGCCATGGTGCAAGAAACGGCCTTTCAACCGGCTTATGAAGCCATTTATCCCACCAAGCCCGCCCGTCCGCGTGCGGTGCGGTGGTTGTTTGTAAATTCTTCGTCTGTTTTGAAGGGAAGTGCCGATGATTTCCGTGATAATCAAGGCGAGGCCATTGCGCAGTGGATTGAAGAAAATGTGGGTAAATTGACGCTGAGTAGCGGCAACAAACTAACTTATAAAGATATCGTTATTTTATCCCGTGCGGGTACCACCGCCGGGCCGTATACGCAAGCGTTGCGCCGTCATGGAATTGCGTTTACGGCGGAGAAAGAGAAAGATTATTTTAAACGGCAAGAAGTGAGTGACTTTTTAAATTTCTTGCGGGTGCTGTTGGACCCGTCGGACACGACCGCGCTGGTGGGGGTGCTCCGCAGCCCGCTGGGGGGGCTTACCGATGAGGAAATTTACCAACTTTCCACACACGGGGAACTGCACATTTACGCGCATACCGCGCACGAGGCGGCATCGCGGGTGTATCGGTTGTTAGCCGATTTTTCCTGTCAAGTCGGCCGAACAAGTGTACAAAATCTATTGGCCGATGTACTGGGGAAAACCTTTCTGCCCGAGGTCTGCGCCGCCGCCTATGAAGGCGAAAAAACGTTGGAAATTCTTACGCAACTTATCGGCTGTGTTACGCAACAGTTGGGGGACCGCCCGGCCTCACTTGGGCAATTTTTAGAGGCGGTGCAAGAAGTATTAGAAGCCAAACCCGAGCAGTTAAATATTGCCGGAGACAGCGGACGGGATGCCGTTTGCGTGATGACGATGCACAAGTCTAAAGGGCTAGATTTTCCGGTTGTGATTTTAGCCGATTTGTCTAAACAAGGGTCAACGGGTAACGATACTTCTACGCTGCACTTGTTCTCGTGGCAGTACAATATGCACGGGCTTCGTGCCGGGAAAATTTGCGATGTCAATTTAGCATTTTTGGAAGAAGAACAAAAGAAACACGAGCGGTGTGAAGAAATCCGCGTGCTCTATGTGGGTTTGACGCGCGCCAAAGAACAAATGGTGTTGGTGGCCGATAACCGCAAAGGAGCGCTCAAAGCCGCGCAGGTGTTTGCCCAGGCCGGATTTTTTCCGGATGGCACGACTGAAATGTTGGGAAATGACGAAGTAAAAGTGCCGGTCACGTATATCCCTTACGACGATCCGGCCAACTTCCGCTATCATCACGCGGTTGCTTCGGCGGCGGCAGAAACACCCGAACAATGGCAGCAGTGGCGTCAAGCGTTTGATGCGCGTCATACACGGTATGAAGCCGCGCTTAGTGAGCAAAATTTGTCGCCAAGCGCGCGTGTGGAAAGCCACGAACAACTCACCGACTCGCAACGCGCCGCGGCAGAAGTGGGAACGGTGTGCCACCGAGCCATGCAGATTTTACTGACGGAGCCGAAAACGGACGTATCGGACGCAGTGCGTGCGTCCGCCTTGTCCGGAGGGCTCGCCGAGCGTGAACGGGACGCGGCGGAAATTATCGTGCCGTTTGTGCAATCATCTTTGTTTAGCCAACTGTGCGCGTGTAAGTTGCTAGCTGCGGAAATGCCGTTTTCGTACGTGGCCGAAAACGGGCTTATAGAAAACGGTGTCATGGATGCGGTGTTGGAAAATTCCGACGGTACAATTTGGGTAGTGGACTACAAAACCGATAAAATCCCCGCGGGCGGCACACAACAATTAGTGGAAAAGTATCGCCCACAGTTGGAAGTGTATCAACAGGCGGCGCAAAAGATTTTCACTGGGAAAACAGTGCGATGTTCAGCGGTGTTTTTACGCGTCTGTGAGAGTGTATCACTATAATTAGACTAGTTAAAATTGATAAAATTTAAATGGATTATTATACAGGAGGAAACTATGTTTGATAAACTCGGACAATTAAAAGATTTGTGGAAACTCAAAGGCCAAATGGAAGAACTTAAAAAACGGCTGGATAATATGGTTATCAAAACCGACAGCCCCCGCCATTTGGTGGAAGTTACCATGAACGGCTCTATGGAAGTAAAAGAAGTACGCGTGGATGCGTTGGCCAAGAACTTCTCCGAAGAAGAACTGGCTCAAGACATCAAAGACGTTTTTAATAAAGCCGTGCGCGACACGCAAGCCATGGCCGCACAAGCCATGGGCGGCTTCGGCGGACTTCCGCAAGCATAATGAACTATCATGATAAAAATATAGCAGTGTTTGGCGCGTCGGAAGATCCGTCTAAATACGGCTATAAAATTTTAACGGAATTAGCCGCCAACGGGCTTCATGTCTATGGTATCAACCCCAAAGGCGGACATATCAAAGGCAATACCTTTTTTACGTGTTTAGCCGATGTGCCCACGAAGGTAGATATAGCCATTATGGTTGTGCCGCCCGTTGTTTTGCGCGGGGCGGTGGAACAATGTGTCAGAGCGGGCGTGCGCGAAATTTGGTTTCAGCCCGGTGCCCGGTTGGAAAGTGCCTATCAGGCCGCTGTGGCGGCGGGTATTCACGCTATAAACAGTTGTTTTATGGCAGAAAACGGATTTTGGTAATGGTTAAATTCCCCGCTGAAAAAATTTCTTGTTTAGGATTGGGTACATGGCCGTTTGGCGGCGGTTACGATTGGGGCCCGCTTGACGAAAATGCGGCCCGAAAAGCCGTGTTTGCCGCCTTGGACGCGGGAATAAATTGGATAGATACGGCCCCGGTGTACGGCGACGGCGAGAGCGAAAAACTGTTGGGCCGCATCTTACAAGGTCGTCGGGCAGATGTGTTTCTGGCCGGCAAATGCGGACTTGTTAAAAACGGCAGTTGGACCGACCACGATTTGCGCCCGCAAACGATCCGCAAACAACTCAAAGAAACACTTACCCGCCTGGAAACCGACTACCTGGACTTATACCAAATCCATTACCCCGACCCGCAAGTGCCGCTTGCGGACGCGGTGGGGGAACTGGTACGCTTGCAAGGGGAAGGGGTTATTCGTCACATCGGTTTATGTAATGTATCGTCGGCGCAAATTCAAGCGGCGGCGGAAGTAACCTCTATTTTTTCGGTGCAAAACGAATTTTCGCTCTTACACCCGCAAGCGGGATTAAATGTGTTTGATGCATGCCGCCGCTGCGGGGCGCGGTTTATCGGCTACGGCGTTTTATGCGGGGGAATTTTAAGCGGCAAGTACAAAACCGCGCCGAATTTGCGCCGCGCCGATGCTCGCAATTATTTTTATAAATGTTACCGCGGCGAAGCGTTTGATAAAGCCCAACTGGTTGTCGCTCGCGTGCAACAAGTGGCCGCACGAAAATACACTTCTGCGTCGGCGGTAGCCATCGCATGGGCGCTGCACAAACCGGGGGTGTCAAGCGTGCTTTTTGGGGCGCGTAATGAACAGCAAGTTGCGCAAAATGTAGTGGGGAAAACATTAAACCTAACTGCGTCGGAAATTGAATTTTTAGAGGGAGCCCATGAATAATAGCGAACTGGAAAATTACGTGAAAACCGTTTTGCCGCAAGTGGGCGTGAATAAACTGCGCGAACTGGTGCGCCTCGTGTACGAAATTGCCAAGCGCGAAAAAATTGCCCCGCAAGCAGTCTTAACTCCATCTAAAAACCAGAATTTTGAAAGTGTAAAAACCGCCCTGTTAAAACGCCGTTACCCCGTCAATTTTAAAGCGTCTGCCCGAAATCAATTTTATTTGCCTAAGTTGGAACTGGACGAAAAACTGCGCGCCGATTTAACACCGCGTCCGTTTTGCCCCAAAACTGTTTATATAGAGTCGTCCGTCAAAGATTCGCCGCTTGCGGCGCGGGTACGGGCCGCATTTCCCAATGCAGAGTTCAAAGAAACCGACGGTAAAACACAAGTGGGGAGTGCGGACTTTTCACGCCGCACCGAAACGCTCCTTATCCACCGGGAAAAATATGACTTTTTAAAACCGTGTCCGTGTAGTTGCGGCTCGGCGGGATGTGGGTATAATCTTATCAATTTGGGTTTTGGTTGCCGCTTTGAGTGTGAGTATTGTTTTTTGCAACAATACCAAAATTTGCACGCCATTTTATGGCCTGCCAATGTGGATGAATTTTTGCAAAAATTAGACGGCGGAAAATTTAATAAAGGACCGTTTGACCGGCCGCGTATCGGCAGCGGAGAATTTACAGATTCTTTGGTGTTTGACGATATTACACAGTATTCCCAAGCGCTCGTGCCGTTTTTCCGTGAGCGCCCGCAATGGCAGTTTGAGTTTAAAACAAAAAGTGTAAATATCGGCGGGCTACTAAATGTAGGCGGGTGTGAAAATGTAGTCGTGTCGTGGTCGGTCAATTCTTCTAAAATTACAAACGAAGCCGAGCATTTTACGCCGGATTTAACCGCCCGTTTACAGGCCGCGTGCGAAGTGGCCCGTGCCGGGTATCGTATTGGGTTTCACTTTGACCCGGTGGTAATTTACGACGGATATAAAGAGGAGTATGCGCGTACCGTGCAAAAAATGGCAGACACGCTGCCCGCGGATAAAATCGCGTGGATCAGCGTGGGGACACTGCGCTTTAGCCGCGAACTTAAAAAGCAAATTGAAGCGCGTTTTGCGCAGAATTTTATATTGGATGGCGAATTTTTACTAGATTTTGACGGTAAAATGCGCTACGGCGACAAGCAACGCTTGGAAGTTTACCAATTCCTCATGCCGCTACTTCGCAAAACCTTTCCCAAAGCACACGTGTATCTGTGCATGGAGGACCCGCAAATTACAAAATTATTTTAGTCCCTTATTTTGTAAATATTGCAAATGTTGGAATTTTGGGTACATACGGCGGTCCAAACAAAACTTCCGCCTTCTTTTTTACATAATTTGTTGTATTTATCGGTTTGATCGGTGGTAAATGCCCAGCAAGACTCCGAACCATAATTCGAGCTGCTGTAGTAGTGGGCATACCCATTTTTCAGTGATTGTGTGTTTTCACAGGAAACCCTCCCGGTGGTAATGCGGCACATTCCCCAAGGATAGGTGCAAGTCCCCCTGTCTTCCGATAAAGTACACCCGCTTAGGTCGATGGATAGGGCTTCCATGTCTGCCGTATAACTTCCATTAGCCAGTTGATATATTTGTTCCGCTTCCAATAAAGCGTTTGTGTTGGCTTTTAATGTAGCGTAACGACTCCGCATGACGGCCATTTCGTATTTCGGTAACGCTACTGCCGCTAAAATGCCGATGATAAGGACAACAACTAAAAGTTCAATAAGCGTAAATGCTTGTGTATTTTTCATATTGTTTGCTCCTTTGTTTTTTATCCAACACCTTATTATTGTTTTTTTTTTGGTTTGTCAAGTTCTTTTTATTTGGGTAACATTGTTCCCGCTGTTCATATGTGAATTGGTATAATACTAATAAGAGGGAGTATGTCGTTATTTTCTAAACTGTTTAAACTCTTTGTGGGTGTGGTGCTGATGCCCGTCATTCCGATGGTGTGTTTGTTGGCATTTTACCAAGTGCACCTTAAAGATAACATCTTGGAAACGCACGCCAATTTGGCACAAATGGTGTCGGCTTCTATGAACCAGCACATAGAGGATTTGGCGTGGCGGCTGTCGTTTGCGCAAAATGTGACGGATTATTTGCAACGTCACAAAAATCCGCAGACATTACTACAGGAAGCGTTGGTGGCCAACCCCGATTTTTTGATGTTAGCCGTTTTGTCTTCAACAGGTAAAGAACTTTACCGCGCCGGCGATAAACAAATACTTGCTCAAATCCCGCCGCTTGATTTGCAAGACGATTCGTCGTTGCCGCAACTGGCCAAAACCAACCAACTCTCTGTCAGCAGTTTTGATGTGGAAAACGGGCGACCGATTAGCGAGTTTATTTATCCGCTTTCCAACGGCGACTTTTTGTATGGTATTATGAGTTTCTTTGGATTCCTCGCCCGCGTGCAAGAGCAACGTATCGGCACGACCGGTCACATTTATATTGTGGACCAAAACGGGCAAATTTACACCAGCGAATACCAATACAAACCGGATTTTGATGCGTCGGCCTTGCAACGTGCTTTTGCCGGGAAAAACGGGCTGATTAAAAACTTAAAAACATCGCGCGAAACATACGTCGGCGCGTATGCCCCCACACCGATTTTAGGCGCGTATGTGGCGGTGTTGCAACTCAAGAGCGAGGCCTACCGCAGTATTTATTACACCAACATTATTTTGGCGCTTTTCCTCTTGACGATAGTAACGCTTTCCTACTTTGGCGCACTCACGTTTGCCGAGCGGTTGGGGGAGCCGATTGGAGCCCTTGCACACGCTGCGCGCGAAGTATCTGCCGGAAATTTAGAGCAGAAAATTGATGAAGATATCGGTTGGGGTGAATTTAAAGGGTTGATTGCCGATTTTAATAAAATGACGGCTGATTTGAGAGATTATCAAGAACTTCGGCTGCAAGCCCAACTCAGCGAGATGAAAGAACACGTATTCCGTGCGGTAGCACATGATTTGCGTGCGCCGCTCTTGGGCTTGCAAGGATATTTACACATTTTGCAAAGCGGACAAGCCAGCGAAGAGGAGAAAAAACAATACTTGGAACTCATGAGCCAGGCCGCCCGTAATTTATCGGCGTTACTGGAGGATGTGCTGGATGTATCGCGCGTGGAGGCTGGGATATTACACCCGCAAAAAGAGCCCGTGGACGTGGCAGTATTAGCCGCGGAAGTGGTAGATACGCTGACCCCAACGGCAGAAGAAAAAAAATTAGAGTTGGAAAATTACGTTTCTTCCTTGACTGTTCCGGCTGAGCCCAAACTCTTGCGCCGGGTGCTTACTAATTTAATTTCCAATGCAATTAAATTCACGGAAAAAGGATTTGTACGGATTCGTGCAAACGAAGCCGAAAAATGCTACTTTATTACGGTAGAGGATAGTGGTATTGGGATGACCCCGCAAGAAATAAAAGGGTTGTTCCAAAAGTACCACCAGGTTCACCCGGATAAACCCGGCTATGGATTGGGCTTATTTATCAGCCGTCAGATTGTAGAAGCCCACGGCGGTAAATTGACCGTGAGCAGTAAACCGGGGCGGGGCAGTACATTTACGGTGCAACTACCCAAGGAGGAAAAATGATTGTATTTTGGCGTTTATTTTTGGCCTATTTTTTAACGGATTTTGTGTTTTTTCATAAAACCATTGACCAAGTGCGTAATGAAAACCGCGTCCGGGGTATCATCTTGCATGCGGTGGTGTTTTTCTTTTGGAGTTTTACCTTGTGTTATGGATATCTTTCCATGCCGTGGCCCTTTTTGGAAATGGTGCACTTGCCGGGATGGATGTGTATTGTACTATTTGGGATATTCCACATTTTTACGGATGATTTTTTCCAATTTGGCGGCAAGTGCAAGCACGGCTTTGTGCTCACTTTCTTTTTGAAAAACTCCGTCAATGTGCTTTTCCTGTTTTTGTGTGTGCCGTTTAAAGTGTTGTACGAAACGGGGAATTTCTTTGCCGAACCGTGGATTGTGTTTTGTGTGGGGCTCATCTGCGCTACCCGCGTACTCGGTTGGGGGCTGATCGCGGTGGAACAGGACCGCTACGGCGAGAAATACGTTTCATTTGATGAGCGGCTGATGCTCATGATTGTACGTGCGATTTTCTTTTTAATTATGCTTTTACCCGGGTGGCGTTGGATAGTGGTGCTGGCCGTTTGGCTCGGTACGTGTATGTATGCGCGCCGGATCCGCTTGATGGATATTTCTAATTTTGTGTTTTATGCAGGTGCACTCGGCGCGGTTATTTTGGGCTTTTTAGTACGCTTGCGTTTTTATTTGATGTAATATGGAACTAAGTGACGTTAAATTTGCTTGTTTAGATACGGAAACGACCGGTATGAGTTTTGGTGCCGGCGGAAAAATTTGTGAAATCGCTGTTTCTGTTTCCCAAAACGGCCAAGTATTGGAAGAATTTTCCACGCTTATTAATCCCGGTTGTCCGATCCACCCGGAAGTAATTGCCATTCACGGCATTACCAACGAAATGGTCAAAGATGCCCCTTCTTTTGAAGATATTATCCCCTCACTTTTAAACGTGTTGGACGGTTGCGTGCTCGTAGCGCATAATACGGCGTTTGATGTGCCGTTTATCCAAGCCGAATTTGAAGCGTGCGGTGTACATTTGCCTAATTATCCGATTGTAGATACCTTAAAATTAGCCCGTAAAAGCGGCCAATTTGCCAGTAACCGTTTGGGGGAGGTCGCCCGTCAATTGGGGTTTAGTTGTGAAGGGTGGCACCGCGCCATGGCCGATACTAAAATGGCCGAAAAGATCTTATATTATTTTTTAACAACCTTAAATAAGCACGGCGTACATACGTTGGAACAATTGGACCAATTCCAACAAAAACGCTGGCCGGATTTAATCGGTTGTAAATAGGAGAAGATTATGAAAAAAGTAGTATTACTTATCCGCGATGGCTGGGGGAATGCCAAAGCGGGGCCGTATAACGCCGTAAGTTTGGCTAAAATTCCGAATATTACCAAGTATTTGGCCAATTATCCGCATACGCAAATTGAGGCCTCCGGCGAACAAGTAGGGTTGCCGGCCGGATATATGGGTTCCAGTGAAGTGGGACACCTCAACATGGGGGCGGGCCGCATTGTTATTCAGGAACTCAAACGCTTAAAAGATACCATTGAAGACGGCTCTTTGTTTAAATCTGCCGCGTTTAGCGCGTGCATAGACAACTGCTTAAAAAATCACAAACCTTTGCACGTCATGGGACTCGTGCAGGATGAAGGTGTCCATGCACACCATGACCATTTGCACGCGATTATCAAATACGCGGCCGAAAAAGGGATTAAAGAAATTTACGTACACTTCTTTTCCGACGGGCGCGACACGCCGCCGCAAAGCGCCATCGGTTACATCCGCACGTTAGAAGAAAAAATGAAAGAGGCCGGTGCCGGTAAAATTGCTACTATCCAAGGCCGCTACTACGCCATGGACCGCGGCGAAGATTGGAGTTTGACCGATAAGGCCTATAACCTCATTGTCCGCGCGCAAGGGTTGCACGGAAGCACCGCTGAAGAAGTAGTGAGTGAAGATTACAAAACAATGAAAACGCCCGACGGCGGCCCTATGGTGGACGAATACATTCCGCCTACGGTGCTTGGCGATTACAAAGGTATGGAAGAAAATTCCAGCGTGATTTTCTTTAACTTCCGTCAAGACCGCGCTATCCAACTTACCCGCGCATTTATTGATGATAACTACCCGGGCAAAGAACGTGGCGCGCGCGTGCCGTGTGTGTTCTGCGGGCTTACCAAATACTACGATTCGTTCCCGTACAATGCCTTGCCCTCTATGACTGACGGCGGTGGCATGAATAATCTACTCGGCGAAGTGATTTCCAAAGCCGGGCTTAAACAACTGCGTTTGGCCGAAACACAAAAGTTCAAACACGTAACTTCCTTTTTCAATGGGAAACTGTTAAAACCGTATCCCGGCGAGGACCGCATTGAAAAGAAAGGCCGCTTTGATCCCGCCACGTTTGCCGAACATCCGGAAATGGAAGCATATATCGTCAAGGACGAAGCCATCAACCAAATCAACTCGGGCAAGTACGATTTTATCGTCATCAACTTTGCCAACTGTGATATGGTAGGACATACGGGTAATTTGAAATCCGTTGTCAAAGCCGTAGAAGTAGTGGACGAATGCACCGGTGCGGTAACCGAAGCCGCGCTTGCCAAAGACTATGTGGTACTCATTACCGCCGATCACGGTAACGCCGAAGAAATGTGGGATGAGAAAATCAATATGCCCAAAACCGCGCACACGACCAATTTGGTAGATTTTATCTATGTGGATAAAGATAATAAATCTGCCCAAATGCAACCGACGGGGAACCTCGGTGATGTGGCCGCCACGGTGTTAGACGTCATGGGTATTGAAAAACCGGTGGATATGACGGCTCGGAGTTTAATTAAACACTAGACGGTTCATTGTGTTTTGATACGCCCAAAACGATATAGAGAAGGATAAGCTGTAAAAAGGTATAATGTAGCCGTATGGAGCAATACCTTAAAGTAAAAGTACACGCGGGCGAAAAGAAAAATGAACTCGTGGAAAAATCGGCCGACACGTTTGAAGTGTGGGTGAAAGCCCCGGCCGAGCAAGGCCGCGCCAACGAGGCCGTGCGTACACTTCTGGCCGCGCATTTAAACGTGGCTGAAAACAAACTCTCTCTAATCAAGGGAGCCACCAGTCCGTCCAAAATCTTTCTTAAACGGTAAGTTTGACACTTTTGATGTGTACATAAAAACCCCCGCTTATTACGCGGGGGTTTTTATCAGTCAAACTTTTGTTGAACTTTTAATTTGCTTTACCCAGCCGCGTTAAACCGCTTTGGGCGCTGGAAGCATATTTACTCGTTGGGAATTGCAGAATGAGTTTTTTATACACTTCCGCGGCTTGGGCCGATTTACCGGCTTTTTCGTAGGCGGCGGCCACGTTATACATCCATACGGGGGTGTCTTCGCCGTTCGGTTGTAGCAAAATCGCCTTTTCTAACGATTGAATATATTTCGTATCGTCTTTTAATCTCTTGCGAGCAATTTTGGCCGATTCGGCCAGGGCCTCAGCCGCTTGCTGCGGTTGGAGGTTAGCCAGTTGTGCGGCTTGGTGTAACGTTTGATACGCGGGCTCGTATTGTTTGGTTTTAACGTACACATCGGCTTTGCCGCGGTAGGCCTCGTAGACGGCGGGGGCGTTGTCTAACAGTTCAATGGCTTTATCGTAATTGATGAGCGCACTGTCATACTGCTTATTGTTCTCATCTAAAATCGCCATGTGTTTGTATACGATACCCGTTTCGGCCGAATTCGGATACAACCTAAGTACGGTGGTGTATGCTTCCGTAGCGGCGGCGGTGTTTTTCAGATTATCGGCGTAAATATCCCCGATAAGGCGCAAACTGGCTGCTTTGTAGGGGGAGTTTGGGTACAGTGCATCGGCTTTTTTGTATTGTGTGATAGCGGCTAAATAGTTGCCGTTGGTGCGGTGCAGATCACCGTACCAAAGTTCCACTTCGTTATTACCGCTGTAAAAAGGATGGCGCGCAAAGAACGATTCAAATGCTTGCGCGGCTGCGGGATAATATTTTTTGCCTTCTAATTTGGAAAGCGTATAAAGCATTTCCGCCTCTTTTTGTTCGGCAAAAGCGGCTTTTTCGGACGTGCCGTTTACAAAGGCTCTTTTGGCAATTTCGCGCGAGTCTTTTTTAAGCGCTTCTATATTTTCGCCAAATAGCGAGACCAGTTGGGTGGGGTCTTCTTTCGTCGTGTAGCGCAGTTTTAAAAGCGTTACGAGAGCAGCACCGTTTTGATCGGCCTTGGTTTGCAAGCGGGCTTGCCAGAGTAGGGCTTCCGGTACGGCCTCGTTTTGTCCGTTTTGGGTGATCCAGGTTTGTAAACCGTTGGACAACGTTTCCGCATACGCACGCGTAGCGGAAGAATCTTTCGCGGGGAAAGAGGATAGTTCTTGTTTATAGAACTGGAGCGTTTCTTGTGCGGTAGCGGCAAACACCCCTACGCTTAACGTGCTAAGTACAACTGTGAGAAGTATTTTTTTCATAATGTTTACCTGTAGTTAGTGAATTGAAGTTCTACACCAAAATCTTGACCGCGCAGCAACGCCATGGTGTTTTGCAATTCGTCTTTGGATTTAGAAGACACACGCAACTGATCGCCTTGGATAGACGCGCTGACTTTAAGTTTGGCATCTTTAATGGCTTTGGAAATCTGTTTGGCTTTTTCCGCCGGGATGCCTTGTTGGATTTTGACGCTTTGTTTGGCGTTACCGCCCAGAGCGGATTCAATTTTTTGCGGGAGCATATTTTTGAGCGGAATACCGCGTTTGGCAATACGGGTAAAAATAATGTCGCGCAAGGTATTTACTTTAAATTCGTCGCTGGAGGCGAGTTTCAACTCGTTTTCTTTGGTGTTGAGTTCAATAGAAGAGGAAGTGCCTTTAAAGTCGTAGCGGTTGGCAATTTCTTTGTTGGCGGCACTTACTGCTTCTGAAATGATATTAAGGTCTACTTTAGACACGATATCAAAACTGTAATCAGCCATACTATTCTCCTTTTCCCGGCACGTGGCCGGGGTAATTTCCTATATTATATCTTTTTTTGTACAATAGTTTTAACGGCACGCTGTCGGTTGCGGGCCGATTCTACGGAGGAAACCTGTGTGGGAAAGCACGCGGTTAGCCCGTGTGCCAACAACGTCTATGTATATTAAAACTCGTTTGACTGTGATGAACTTCCTGCAGTTTGCTGTGTGGGGAGCGTATTTGACGTCCATGGGGACGTTTTTGTTCGGGGTAGGATTGGCCGAACGTATCGGTTGGTTTTATGCGGTGCAGGGGATTGTTTCCTTATTTATGCCTGCGATTATGGGCATTGTGGCCGACCGGTGGGTGCCCGCCCAAAAAATGTTGGCACTTTGTCACTTCTTAGCCGCAGTATTTATGACCGGAGCCGCGTATTACGGAGCGCAAGCGAATATTCCGTTTGGGTGCCTGTTTACGTGCTACACACTTAGCGTAGCGTTTTACATGCCCACGCTCGCGTTGTCCAATTCCGTTGCGTATACGGCCTTGCGCCAACAGGGGTTGGATACCGTTAAAGTGTTCCCGCCGATTCGTGTGTTCGGTACGGTGGGTTTTATTTGCGCGATGCTTACCACGAACTTTGCCCATTTCCAAGGCAGTTATACCCAATGGTATTTTTCCGCCGTATTGGGAGTGCTGTTGGCCGCCTATTGTTTGACGCTACCCGCTTGCCCGGTGGCGCAAGGTCAAGCCAAAACATTGTCTGAAGCGCTTGGCTTGAAAGCGTTTGCGTTGTTCAAAGAAAAAAAAATGGCGATCTTCTTTATTTTCTCTATGCTGCTCGGGATGTCCTTGCAGGTAACTAACGGTTTTGCCGGGCCGTTTATCAGTGGGTTTAATTCGTTAGACGGCTTTACCGGTTCCTGGGGGGCTAATAACGCCAACGCGCTTATTTCGCTTTCCCAAATGTCGGAAACGCTTTGTATTTTGCTTATTCCGTTCTTTTTAAAACGCTACGGTATTAAAAAAGTAATGCTGATCAGCATGCTCGCGTGGGTGCTGCGCTTTGGGTTTTTAGGCCTGGGTAATCCGTCCACCGCGCTTGGCATTGTGCTACTCGTGGCGTCTATGATTGTGTACGGGGTGGCGTTTGACTTCTTCAATATTTCCGGTTCGCTGTTTGTGGACCAGGAAACGGACCCGTCTATCCGCTCCAGTGCGCAGGGTGTATTTATCTTGATGACCAACGGTTTCGGGGCTACGATCGGTTCACTGTTGGCGCAGAAAGTGGTAAACGGTTTGGTTATCGTTCACCAAAACCCGGCCCTGTTGGTGGACGGCGTGTATCCGCCGGCAGTTTCGCAAGCGATTATGCATGGGTGGAGCGCCTCGTGGTTTATTTTCTCGGGGTTTGCGCTCGTGGTGGCGATATTATTTGCGGTGTGCTTTAAATACGAGCATAAAGCGGCGTAAATAACGCTTGGCAGTAAGTTTTGATTACGTACGGGGCACAAAATTAATCAATTTTGTGCCCCGTTTTTAACGTTAAGATTATTTCATATTTAAAAAACTAATAGGTGTATCTTGTAATACCATTTTCCCCCACGTTACTTCCTTGTTTTTTAGTATCTAGTTTGCAAATATCCCTAGCCAATGAGTTGTTCCCATGGGCAAAGCAAATGGTCTCTCCTTGAAAATATATTTGATAAGAAATAAAAGTATCGCCGGCATTATATAAATGACATTCTGCGTACGAATTGGCAGTAGATATTTGACATCGTCCCCATGGGTAGTAATAAAATGCATAAGTTTCAGCGTTAGAAGAAGACGTGGCAGGGGGTAGATCTATACTTAAAGATTCTACATCGGTTGTGTACGTTCCATTGGCCAGGCGATATGTTTCTTCCGCATCGGCAATGCTTCTGGTTAAATTTTTTATTGTAGCAAAACGACTTTTCCAAACCGCTTTTTGGTATTGCGGCAGAGCAACCGCTGCTAAAATACCGATGATAAGTACGACCACTAACAATTCAATTAGCGTAAATGCTTTTGTATTTCTCATATTTTTTGACTCCTTGTATTTTTATCCGACACTCTATTATTGTTTTTTTTTTTGGTTTGTCAAGTAAAATTTTGTGGATTTATAAAAAACAGAACAGGCACAAACTTTCGTTTGTACCTGTTGTACAGCCCATTGGTTAGCGTGAAATTAGTAAAAGGGTATTATTTTCTATATAAGCAGTATAAGTAAAATCGTCTGCCAAAACGAGAGTCTTTTGGCCCATTTCATGGTAGGCCCAAAGGCCTATTTATCTGAGTTGTTGGTGGTTCCTTCG
>CACXER010000055.1 GCA_902766765.1 uncultured Elusimicrobium sp.
GAGGAGGCCCAATGATTTACTTCTTTGTAACGTGTCTGGTCTTATTATTGCTCGTTTTGGGAGCCACGTTTATTGTGCACAAAGACTCCCCGTGGATTTCAGCCGCTATCACCGTATTTGGCGCCGGCGTATTGGTGGGTGCCATCGGCCTGTTCTTTACGCGCTTTGCAGCCGGACGGGTAGCGTTTTTACACCCGGGTGCGTTTGTGTTATTGCTCTTTGCGGTGGCGGTGTTTTGGGCGTACACGTCCGGGCGGAATTTCTTTGCGCGCACCTTAAATTATCCGCTTGTTCACTTACACATAGAACAGGCCTCGCTACGCGTATTACTCACGCGCTGGCTTCCGGCTACGCTGTACACATTGGCCCTATTACTGATGACGATAGCCTTGGCCCGTCCGGTACGCATAGACCGCACCTTGGTCCCACCCACGGAAGGTATTGATATTATTTTGCTGATGGACGTTTCGGCTTCCATGCAAAACAAAGATTTTTATCCGTCCCGTTTTGTAGCCGCCCAAAACACGGCTTTGCGGTTCATCTCTAAACGTTTGAACGATCGCATCGGGATTGTGGCGTTTGCTAAGGCCGCCTTGTTACAAGCCCCTTTGACGCTAGATCATGACGCCCTGGCCGAGTATATTTCATCACTCTATCTGGGCATGGTAGATGCTACAGCCACAGCCATTGGCGACGGCCTTGCCGTGGCGACCAACCATTTAAAAGACAGTAAAGCAAAAAGCAAGGTAATTATTTTACTGACTGACGGAGATTCCAATGCCGGGGCCATTGAGCCGCTCATGGCGGCCAAAGCCGCCGCTACCTACGGCATACGCGTTTACACCGTAGGAACGGCCTCCGCCCCCGATCAAAACCCCTATGCCAGCAGTGAGGACGAAATCAACGAAGGATTATTATTGGAAATTGCCGAATTGACCGGCGGAAAATTCTACCGAGCTAAAAACGAATCCGAACTGATAAAAATTTACGATACAATCAACGAATTGGAAAAAACAGAATTTACTCCCAGCACCAATATCAATCGGACTGATGAATACCGGTTACTGTTATTGTTAGCATTATGTTTCTTGGGTTTGGGAATTTTGGCTGAAAAAATATTTTTAATCAAGGTGCCATGATATGGAATTATTTGCCCGTCCGTTATTTTTACTTTATAGTATACCGGCTTTAGCCGCGGTACTGTTTTTGTTTTGGGCCGGACGCTACCTCAAAAATCGTGCGATACGGATTTTATTTACGCCGTCCGCATATGAAAAAATGACGGCTGATTTGCGTGCGGAAAGTTACGGGCGCACCGTGCTGATGTGCCTGTCGGTATTTTTCCTTTTCGTGGCGCTGGCCGGCCCTCAATGGGGAACGGAAATTTTGGAGGCACAAGGATCCTTTGCGCAAACGGTCATAGCGGTGGACGTGTCAGCCTCCATGCGGGCCCAAGATGTTTCGCCGGATCGCTTAGACAGTGCCAAAACCATGCTCCGTATGTTAGTGAGCAATTTAAAAGAAGAACGCATCGGCATTGTGGCTTTCACTTCAAAAGCGTTCATTCAATGCCCGATTACTACCGACGAAGATGCCTTGCGTTATTTCATCACGTCGCTTAAACCGAATATGTTACCTGTGGCAGGGACGGCGTTGGCCGAGCCGGTCAAATTGGCGGCCCGGATGTTGTCTAAATATCCCGGACAAAAAGCCCTTATTTTACTTACAGACGGCGAAGACCACTCGCCCGAGGACATTGCTTCCGCCAAAGAAATTGCCCAAAAAAGCGGGGTACGTGTAATTGCCGTAGGTATCGGCACCAAAGAAGGCACCCTCATCCCGGATAAAATAGACGCGTCCGGACGGATTTTAGAATATAAAAAAGACAAACAGGGCAACACCGTCGTGTCCAAATTGGACGACAAAGCCCTCCTGGCATTAGCCCAAGCCACCGGAGGCGCGTATATTCCGTACACAACTCCGGCTCAAGTTTCTGCCAAGATAGAAGATGCCTTGCGCGGATTAGATAAAACGCAATCTGCCACCGCTAAACGGGCGACGTACAAAACCCGTTACCAAATTCCGCTTGTATTGGCTTTATTATGTTTGACCGGATATTTGTTGTGGCCACGCGGAAAACGCCGCCGCAAAAATTCGCTGTAAAAAAGGTAAAATAAAGTATGCGCTACCCGATTCTTGTTTTCTTACTCATTACTTCCTTACCGCTCTGTGCCGGTGTTCAGGGAGATTTGCGCGCAGGCGGTAAACTGTACAAGCAAAAAAAGTACGGGCAAGCCCTGGCTAAATACAACGATATTTTAAAAGAAAACCCCACCCAACCGGAAGCCGCCTTGGGTGCGGGAGCCGCGGCCTACTATCTAAAAGACTACAACACCGCCCAATCGGCATTTACACAAGCCGCCGAAGGGAATTCCCCCCGGCAGCAAGATGCTTTATTTAATTTGGGTAACACGTATTACCGGGCCGGAAACACCGACAAAGCCAAACAGGCCTATCGTCAAGCTATTTTGAAAAACCCGCAAGACAAAGAGGCCATCCACAATTTACAACTGCTGCTGGAAACCCAACAAAATAATCAAAACCAAAACAACCAGAATAATAAGAACCAAAATAAAAATTCGCCCAACCAGCAACCGCAAAATCAGTCCCAACCGGCGGATAAAAACCAGCAAGACCAGCAGCAACAGCCCTCGCAAGCCGACAAAGATGCGGCGGACCGTATTATGCAAATGGCGCAAGATCAAGAGGCCAAACAACAACCCCAAAGCGGCCAAGGGGTTGCCGACGATTTTATAGAAAAAGATTGGTAATATGCACCGAAAATTAGCACTATTTTTCAGTTTATTTTTGCTACCACTCCCCTTATGGAGTGAGGTAAATATGACGGCCCAGGTGGATAAAACGAACCTCGCCCTGGACGACGAACTGACCCTTTCTGTTCAAGTAACCGGTGTCTCCGGAAATATCGTGATGCCGCAACTACCCAGTTTACCGGCTTTTAATGTTTACTCGCGGGAAGTAGAACAATCGTCCATTAATGGCAATACAACCATTCTCTTTCGCTATGTCATGTTGCCGCGGTTTGTCGGTAACGCTACTATTGGACCGGTTCGTTTTAATTATGATGGACAAGTGTACGAAACCCAGCCAATTTCCGTACGCATTTACCGCGCCACGCCCCCGGCGGCTATCCCCAACAACGCCGGACAGGTTCAACAACAAGCCGACCCAAGTTTGCCTCCGTTGGAAAGGGCTCTGTCCAACACGGCCTATACGCACGCCGGACAACCTTTCTTCATGGTAGCAGCCGTCAGTAATAAGACACCCTACGTCAACCAATCGTTTACGTTAGCCGTGCGGTTTTATTACTCGCGAGCGTTTCACGATGCTCCCTACCAAAAGCCAACGGTATCTAACTTGTTTTTAGAAGATTTAGGTTCTCACGAAGGTTCTCAAACCATTGGCGGTACATTGTACCGCTACCAGGAACAACGCTATCAACTTACCGCCGCTGCTGCCGGTAAAGCCACCATTGGCCCGGCTACGGTACGCTATCACACCGGTTCGGCGGCGTTGTCAGCCTTTGACCGGATTTTTGGCGGAGCCACAGCCGGACCGGAAAAAACAGCGATGTCCAACCCAATTACCATCAACGTACGCGCGTTGCCACAGGAAGGCAAACCGGCATCGTTCTATGGTGCCGTCGGACAAGGATATTCTATTACCGCCAAAGTGGACCCGCAAAACGTCCAAGCCGGAGAAGCCATTAATGTATCCATTACCGTCAAAGGCCCCGGCAACTTGAAAGCCACGCAAAATTTGAATTTCCCCCATTTAGACGGTTTCAAGATTTATCCGGCGGCCGCCACCGCAGGAACTTCCACCACTTCCAACGGGGATCTGCAAAGCCATAAAACATTTAAAGCCGTTCTCGTAGCGGCGGCATCCGGCATTTATACGTTCCCGAGCATCCCCTGGGCATACTTCGACCCGCAAACCTCTTCTTACAAAGTGTTGCAAACGACCCCCGTCCAACTGACCGTCACTCCGGCTACCAAGGCAGAGGGCGGCTTCAATTTTGCGCAAGGAAATACCGTCGGTAACGGGGTGGAAACCTTAGCCACTGATATTGCTTATTTGAAAACAAGCCCGGCCCGTGTGGAGAACTTTTTAACGCATTGCAGTCGTTGGGCGGTTGTCAACTGGGTCATGGGGTTACTCGTTGTTATCAGTCTGCTGTTTGCCGGGCTGGGACGTAAATCTCTGGATAAAAAGAAGGCCTTTTTAACAGCCAAAAATCAACTTAAAAAACCGACCTCGCCGCAAGCAGTGTCCGATGCCATGAGTTTGTATTTGCAACAACGGCTCCGGGTGTCTACGGCCAGTTTGCCACTTAAAGAAATCGGAGTACAGTTGCACCGCAAGGGGGTTACTCCCGCTACGGTTGCGTCTTTCACGTCATTGTGGCAACGATTGGAAGCCGAACGGTTTGCCCCGGCACATGCAGCCGGTGCTGCAGCGGCCGATTATGCTTCTCAAGCCCAACAGATACTCAAACACATAGAGGAGGAAATCAAATGAAACGGTTACTGCTGACCTTGCTTTTAGCCCTCTGCACCTCCGTTGCCGCGGCCCAAAATGGCTGGACCCAAGCCGAAGAATTGTACCGGCAAGGCAAATTCTCCGCCGCGTTGAGCGAGTATGAAAACTTATTAAAAACGTACCCAAACAACCCATTTGTTTACTACAATATAGGTAATTGCTATTTTAAAATGGGTAGTCGGGGATTAGCCGTCGCCAATTATTATCGGGCGTTTAGGTTAAATCCGCGGCAAAACGATATCCGCCATAACCTGGCTTTGGCCTTAGAAAATAGTGGAGAAAAACTCGTCCCCACCGGCGTACCGGAAGTACTACACCGAATGTTTTTTGGGTTGTCTACGACCGAATTACAGGGGCTAACGTATCTGCTTTTTTGGTTGGTTTGTATCGGGATTTTAGTTGGTTTGTGGCGGCGCAAATGGAGTCGGTTAGCCACTCTTATTTGCGTACTAGCGGCCCTCAGTACGGCTTGGTGGCTGATTCGTGCGCAAGGCGAAAAAGAACTTTTAGCCGTCGTTGCCGCACCGGTGGCCGAGGTACGTAGCGGCCCGGGGACTAATTTCCCGGCCAGTGCTAACATTGCCCAAGGGCATTTGGTAACTATTTTGGATGGAAAAGATACGTGGTATGAAGTAGCCATTTCCTCTCAGGGGTTAAAAGGTTGGATTGAAAAGGACGCTGTAGAGAAAATTTAATAACGAGGTATTTTATGTTTGTACAAACTCAAGCAGACGAACTTATTAGTGCATTGCAATACGTAAAAGAAAATTTATCCGGCAAAGTAGAAGAATTGGCCGCCCACATTGTAAAAGCCTTTCAAAACGGACATAAAGTTATTTTGATGGGTAACGGCGGTAGTGCCTCCGATGCACAACATTTAGCCGCGGAATTTGTAGGTCGGTTTAAAAAGGAACGTCCTTCGTTGCCGGCTTTAGCATTAAATACCAATTCCTCCACACTAACAGCCATCGGGAATGATTATTCCTATGATGTGGTTTTCTCTCGCCAGATTGACGGATTTGCCCAAAAAGGCGATGTCGTTATCGGTATTTCCACGTCGGGAAACAGTAAAAACGTTTATTTAGCGTTGGCGTTAGCCAAACAAAAAGGGTGCTTTACCGCGGCGTTTTTAGGCAAAGACGGAGGCACCATTAAAGATATTTGCGATTTGCCGCTTGTGGTAGCGGTCAACAATACCCCCCACGTGCAAGCGTGCCATATTTTTATGGGACACTGTATGTGCGATTTAGTGGATCAGGCATACTAATATGAAAATAGCCATTGGTTGCGATCATGCCGGTTTTGCTTTAAAAGACACCGTTGTCAAACAAGTGCAACTGTTGGGGCACGAGGTGTTGGACTGCGGTACTTTCTCCCCGGATAGTGTGGACTATCCCGACTTCGCCGAAAAAGTAGCCAACGCTGTAGCCGCCGGCCAAGCAAGCCGCGGTATTTTGATTTGCGGCAGTGGCGTAGGCGTGTGCGTAGCCGCCAATAAAGTAAAAGGCATTCGCGCCAGCATTTGCCATGATGCGTATACAGCCAAACAAGCCGTAGAACATGATGCGCTCAACGTGCTTTGTTTAGGAGCCCGCATTATTGGTCCGGCCAGTGCCGAAGAATTAGTAACCCAATTTCTAAATGCTTCGTTCTCTGAAGAAGAGCGACATCAACGGCGACTCAACAAAGTGCGCGCGTTGGAAGAAAAAAATTTGAAATAAGGCCGCTTGGCCTTTATAAAAAGGATGGTAAACTATGAATACACAAGAAAACCCCTTGGCCGAAGGAATTATTCGGGAAGGTTTAATTAAATTAGACGACTTGTCATTTAATACAAAATTCTGGGCCAAAGATGCTTCTTTATGGAAACAAGATAAAGAAAACAAAGACTTTATTGTCAAATTCTTAGGTTGGCAAAAAGTATACAACTGGACACTGCTGCATATTGACGAAGTTACCGCTTTTGCACAGGATGTTAAAGAAAATTTTACACATTGTGTGGTCATGGGGATGGGGGGCTCATCCTTAGCACCCGAAGTGTTCCGCACCGTATTTGGTAAACAAAACGGCTGGCCGGAACTCATCGTATTGGATACCACCAACCCCGATTGGATTGATTCCGTCCGTACCCGCATTGATCCGGTAAAAACCCTTTTCATTTTTGCCAGCAAATCGGGCGGAACGGTAGAACCGTCCTCTCAGTTTGCTTACTTTTTTGACGAGGTAAAAAAAGCCGGCGTGCACGAACCGGGTAAGAATTTTGCCGCCATTACGGACTCCGGCACCGGATTAGAAACACTCGCCAAACAACATCATTTCCGTCACATTTTCTTGAACCCGTCGGATATTGGCGGCCGTTTTTCGGCTCTGTCCTTTTTCGGGATTGTCCCCGCGGCTATCATGGGTATTGACGTAAAGCAACTGCTCACCATCGCACGCGAACAAGCCGACACCTTTGGGCCGGACGCCCCCGTCAAAGATAACGCCGCTTTAAAATTGGGTGCCTTTATGGGTGCCTGCAACATCAATCATGGGCGCGATAAACTGACCTTGCTTACCCCCAAAGATTTAGCCACGTTTGGCTTGTGGGCCGAACAATTGGTAGCCGAATCCACCGGCAAAGAAGGCAAAGGGATTGTTCCGGTCGCCGGGGAATCGCTACTACCCAACTTTGATTACCGCGAAGACCGTTTCTTTGTCCATTTATCTACCGGCACCGAATCCGATAAACCGATTCGCGCCATGGCAGCCAAACTGGGCGACCACGAAGAACCTTTATTCACGATAGAAGTTCCCACCCCCTATGATTTAGGGGCCTTGTTCTTACTGTGGGAAATTGCTACCGCTGCGGCGGGTGCCATTTTGGCCATCAACCCGTTTGACCAACCCAACGTACAAGAAGCCAAAACGATGACCAAAGATGTACTGGCCGATCTAGCCAAAGGGAATATCCCCGAGTCCATTTCCGCGCCGATCTTGGTATCTAAAGATATGGCGGATAGCGTGAAGTTGGAAACGTTGGCACAAGATGTATATTCGTTATTGGAAAGCAACGATTATGTTGCGCTGTTGCCGTATGTCTACCCGTCGGCCGAAGTGGAAAAGGCCTTGGCCGAACTGCGCGACAAAATTATGTTGCGTACAAAACGGGCAGTCTTGTTTGGTTACGGTCCGCGCTACTTGCACTCCACCGGGCAATTGCACAAAGGGGACGGCAATAATGGCGTGTTTATTATCTTCTCCGCCGATGCCGAACACGACATTCAAATCCCCGGGCAAAAATATACGTTCGGGCAGTTGTGTAACGCACAAGCCTTGGGCGACTTCCAAGCGTTGCAGTCCAAAGGCCGCCGCGTGATCAAACTGCACCTGACCCAGCCGCTCGTGGAAAGTATCCGCAAAATCAGCGACTTGTTCTAATTAAACTACGAAGGCGGCGTCTAAGATGCCGCCTTCTTTTTTGCCTATGAAGAAAGTATTTATCCAAACGTACGGTTGCCAGATGAATTTGGCCGACTCCGAAGAAATGTTCACGCATCTATCGGCGCGTGGGTATATCCGCACCGATAATCTGGACGAGGCCGATGCCGTACTCATCAACACTTGTACGGTGCGCGATCACGCCGAACACAAGGCCGTTTCGTTTTTGGGTCGTTTGGCCGCGTGGAAGCGGGAAAACCCGGCCCGGCGTATTATTTTTGCCGGTTGTGCCGCCGAGCGTTTAGGTAAATCTTTACAAAAAAAGTATCCGTTTTTAGATATTTTGTCCGGGGCCAAAAGCATAGAACATTTTTCGGACACGTTAAATGAAAGCGGCCTTTTTCCCCCGCAAACCGCACAAGGCGAAATGCTCCCGCCCGGTTTAACAGGATATGTAACCATCATGCGCGGATGTAATTTTGCGTGCACCTATTGCATTGTTCCCAGCGTACGCGGCCCGATAAAATGTTTGCCGCATGAAGAAATTTTGCAGGAAGTACGCCGCAAAGTGGCCGCCGGAGCCAAAGAAATTATGCTCTTGGGGCAAACCGTCAACGCCTATCAAGACGGCGACGTATCCTTTGCGGATTTACTCAACCGCACCAGCCAAATCCCCGGTGTAGTACGCGTCGGATTTACCAGTCCGCACCCTATCTATTTTACACCGCAATTTTTAACCGCCGTTAAAGACAACCCCAAAATTTCGCGCCATTTGCACTTGCCTGCACAAAGCGGCTCCACCAAAGTTTTACAAGAAATGAAACGCGGTTACACGCGCGAAATTTTACTGGAAAAAATCAAAGCGTTGCAAGCGGCCGGATTTTTCATTTCCACGGACTTAATTGTCGGCTTTCCTACAGAGACCGCGGAAGATTTTGAACAGACCCTTTCCCTGGTGGAAGAAGCCAATTTTACGACGGCGTATTGCTATAAGTACTCCCCCCGCCAAGGCACCCCCGCAGCCCGTATGAAATTGCATTCGCAAGAAATACTGGAACAACGGCTTGAAAATTTGTTAAATAAGGTAAGAGGATTAGCCGAACGCGCCTATCAGGCACAAACAGGCACTCTGCAGGAAGTATTGTTTGAAACGCCGGGCAAAGGCCGTTCTTCCGGCGGGTTTTGGGTAAAAGTTTCAGCCCCACATCCCGTAGGAAGTGTAGCCCAAGTGACTGTAGAAAAAGCTGTAGGAACTTTACTATTTGCGAGGGAAAACAAATGAAGAAGAAAAATCACGATGCAGAAAGACGCCGTCACCCGCGTATGCCGGTGATCAGCAATTTAATTGAACCCGTCAATTTACACTACAAAACCGATGACGGAAAAGAAATGTCACTCGTTGCCATTTTGGCCGACTTGTCGGCTTCCGGTATGCGGATGATTAGTTTTTTAGGCGCCCCGCTGGCAGACCATTTTTCCATTAGTTTGCAACTACCCGGCACCGAAAAAATGGAAGTGGAAGCGCGTTTAGCGTGGGTAAAAGAACGCGAAAACGTATATACCATCGGTATTGAATTTACCAAACTGGCCAGCAAGCACGCCAAACTTATCAGCGAAATGGCCGACGATTTTAACGATTGCGATACGCGCATTTTGTTAAAACTGCCCGAGCCGTGCGTTAAAACTTGTAAGTGCCACAAAATCTGTAACAAAATTCAAAAAGACGAAAGTTTATTTGAATAGTCGTATCCGTAATTTCCTGAGCAAGTGAAAACCCCCGCAGAACAATCTGCGGGGGTTTTGTATTAAAACGGAATTACAACTATACCGGAAAATTAAGGAAGAATATACGCACACCAGCCGGTATTACAAGATGAAGGGTGGTATACCGCCTTTTCAATTTTCTCACAAAAATCCCCTCTTCCGGCTTTATAATACTGATCATTATTATTTTCCCGACAATGCAATCCTTCGGGTTGCAGAGAGTTCGGATAGGATAACTCGACAGCAAATCCGGCACATTGATATTTCCCTGTATCGTGATACCCTACCACGGCTAGATTAGACAAAGTGCTTGATCCTGAATTGAGCGTTATATAAAACCCATTTCCGGCTCTGGAAGAATCCGTTCCTTGAGTCGTGGTATGACAGACTCCTGTACCACCGCCTTTTGTAGTAACAACGGGTGTGAGCGGCAAATCAAGATCCAATTCATCAAAATTAGCCGCATAGACCCCGTTCGCCATATAATATACCTTCTCGGCTTTGGCAATCGCACTGACTAATTGTTTAAGTTGGGTATTACGTGATTTCACCACTACCTTCTGATATTGCGGCAGTGCCACCGATGCTAAAATACCGATGATAAGTACTACCACTAATAATTCTATTAGTGTAAACCCTTTTGCGTCTAAAACGCCTAACAAACTACTTTTGTTTTTCATACATATCCCTCCACAGGATTTTAATATATGTTTATTAAAGCAAAAAAAAAAAACAAAGTCAAGTCCTTTTTTCACCCAACAGGCAGAAACACCCGGTCTGCCCAGTTTTCCGATGAGAAAACTGGCAAACAAAAAAATCTGCACGAAAAACACAGAAAAAAGTAAAATATAAATGTCTTTATTTCAAAACAAAGGAGACTATCTCGTATGAAAAAATTAGTTCTACTGATGGCGGTTTGTTTAGTTGCTACCGCCTGCACCACCCCCGGTAAAAAAACCGCTTGGGGAGCCGCCGGTGGCGCCGCTGTAGGCGCTGTGGCCGGAGCCGTTATTGCCCACAACACGGGTGGTAAAAGCGGTACGGGCGCCATCATTGGCGGCCTTACCGGTGCTGCTGCCGGTGGTTTACTTGGCAACTACTACGACAAACAAGCCAAAGAACTCGCCGCGATTGCTGACGTAGTCAAAGGCGAAAACGGTATTCAAGTATATCTGAAAAACGATATTTTGTTCTCCGTTGGTAGTTCGGAATTGTCCGCGGCCTCGTTGCAGACCTTGTCTGACTTAAACCGCGTACTTAAAAAATATCCGAAAAACCGCATCGTAGTACAAGGTTACACCGATTCTACCGGTTCTGATGCCATCAACCAAAAACTCTCTACCGCGCGTGCTAAAGCCGTGTACGATTACTTGCTCGGTAGCGGGCTCAAAACCTTGAGCATTAAATACGTGGGTTATGGCCCTGCCAACCCGGTAGCGTCTAACGATACCGAAGAAGGCCGCGCCGCTAACCGCCGCGTTGTGCTCGCTATTACCGCCAACGAAAAAGATTTGCAATAGAAACCGTTGCGGTTGTTTTACCGGAGTGCGAAAATGCACTCCGGTTTTTTTGTGCCTCTCCGTCGGAAAATTATCCTAAAAAAAATATGGAAAAACTCCCGTGAATTTGCTATTCTATATGTATGGAAAACAGCCGGTTAAAAGCACTTTTAAAACTCTTAACTAGCGTAGCAGACACCTACCAACCGGTGCTACGGCAGGAAATTGCCGCCGCTTTAAAGGCAGATCCCGTCGGTGTACAAACAGCCTTGGCCGAAGAATTTTCCGGCACCGCTCCCTTACCCGTTTTACACACTTTAGAAGAAATTTATTGGGAAGAACTCGCACACGCATTTGCACGTTTTGCGGCAAAAATCAATCCGAACTTGGAAGAAGGACTCATGTTACTTTCCAAATTCGCCAGCCCCACCATTGCCCGTACTGAAATCACCAAAACGGTAGACACCATGGCCCGCGTGTTACGTCCCGGACTGTTAAACGCCGCCGGCCACGGCGACATTGCCCGTTTACTCAGTCATTACTTTTTCCAAACGTTGGGTTTTCAACCGCAACAAGCCAATTTAAATATTGAAGATATTTCCTTTGCCCACTTCTTACAAACCCGCCGCGGCTCTAATTTATGTATGGCGTGTTTGTATATGGTGCTTGGTTCGCGCTACGGACTGGATATCAGTTTAGTGGATTTGGCCGGGCGTATTCTCGTGCACTTACAAGATGACACACAACATCAATCTTTCTTTATTGACCCGTTAGACAACGGAAAAATCTTATCACAAGATGATTGCCAAGTGTATTTGGCTTCCCGTCAGTTAGCGTGGAACAACGAATTTACCGCACCGATGTCTTCGCGCCAAATTGTACGACGGTTCATTGCCAATATGATTTTTGTACTCAACAAAGTTCACGACGAGCGCCGCTTGAAATACCTGCGCAGCTATTTGGAAATTGTTACAAATTAAAAAGGAGAAAGCATGTCTTACTATATATACTTTATTTTAGCCGTATGTTGTTTTGTGGGCGAATTATTCACGATGGAATTTTCGCTCTCGTGTTTAGGCGTCGGGGCCTTGGCTGCCGGGCTAATGAGTTGGTTAGGCTTTGGCATCTGGTGGCAAGTAGGCGTCTTTGCGGTTATTTCCGTAAGTTGCTGGTTAGGGATCCGGCCGCTACTGTTAAAACACTTGGATAAATTCACCAAACACGTCAACACACCGGCCGAAGACGTTATCGGCAAAGAAGCCGTGGCCGAAACGAATATTGACCCGGTCAATCAAACGGGCCGCGTCAAAGTACTCGGCGAAAGTTGGAAAGCCACCGCCAAAGAGGCTATCCCCGCCGGAACGAAGTGTATTGTAGAGAATTTGGACGGCGTTACTTTAACCGTCCGCAAAAAATAAATAAAGGAGAAAAAAATGCAAGAATTAGGAATTATTTTTTTAGGGCTGTTCATTGTATTTGTTATTACGCTCATTGCTAAAGGTCTTGTAATTGTTAAACAAGCCCAAGTAATGATTATTGAAAACTTCGGGAAATACTCCCGTATTCTCAACCCGGGCTTACATGTGATTATCCCGGTCATGGAAAAAGCGCACGAAATGGAATGGCGCAACAGCCGCGAATACGTGGACGGATCGGGCCGCACGCGCTCTGTGCCGTTTATGGAACTGCGCGATACGATTGATATGCGCGAAACGGTGTACGATTTCCCGCGCCAAAGCGTAATCACGAAAGATAACGTCGGTATTGAAATCAACGCTTTACTTTATTTCCAAATCACCGACCCGCTCAAAGCCGCGTACAAAGTAGAATCGTTGCCGACGGCTATTGAAAAACTCACGCAAACCACTTTGCGTAACATCATCGGTGAAATGGATTTGGACCAAACCTTAACTTCGCGCGAAATCATCAACAGCAAATTGCAAGTGATTTTGGACGACGCTTCTAATAAATGGGGTGTAAAAGTTAACCGCGTAGAATTACAGGACATTATCCCCCCGGCCGCCATCCGCGAAGCGATGGAAAAACAAATGAAAGCCGAACGTGACCGCCGTGCTATGGTAACGGAAGCCGAAGGTACGAAAACGGCCCAAATCTTAAAAGCCGAAGCCGTGCGGGAATCGGAAATTAAAAAAGCCGAAGGGTCCAAACAGGCCGCCATTTTGGAAGCCGAAGGGGTCGCGGAAGCGAAAATTAAAGTAGCGCAAGCGGAAGCCGAATC
>CACXER010000056.1 GCA_902766765.1 uncultured Elusimicrobium sp.
CTCTCCTTATTATGATATTATAGATATTATGGGAAAATTTGTCCTTTATCTTTTTACATTTTGTGCTTCCTTCGCGTGTACGTATGCAGTATTGCCGGTTCTAACGCGTTGGTTGGGCAACTACTTTTTAGATAAACCCGGCGGACTTAAAACGCATACCGGCGCCGTACCGGTATTAGGCGGATGCGGCATTTTCTTGGGGCTAACTACCGCGTTAGTTTGCATTCGGCTTACCACACAATTTCCGTCGGGGACATTGCGCAGTTTACGCGGCATTATTTTGGGCGGAGCGCTCATTTTCGCGATGGGTATTTGGGATGACATAACCAAACCCAAAGGTCTGCCCATTTGGGTCAAACTACTCGTGCAAGCGGCCGCTACCTTGTGTTTAATTCACTACGGCATTTCAATACGTGTGTTTGCGTCGCCGTGGATATCCTACCCGCTAACGTTTTTGTGGATTGTAGGCCTTACCAATGCCTTTAATTTGTTAGATATTATGGACGGGCTTTGTGCCTCGCAAGCCATCGTATGCACGTTGGGGCTCACACTTATTACGCTCCCATCAGAATGGATATACGTCAATTTTGCCGCGTTAGCACTACTGGGCGCGTGCGGAGCGTTTTTACCGTTTAATTTTTCCTCTACGAAAAAGATTTTTTTAGGAGATAGCGGTTCTAATTTACTGGGCTTCTGGATTGCCGCACTTTGTTTAGCCACCGGCTATAGCGGACACTCTGACTGGGGATTTTTGGCCCCCTTGCTCATCGCCTTTGTGCCGATTTTTGACATCTCTTTTGTTACGTTATCCCGACTCAAACAGGGTAAAAACCCCCTCAAGGGCAGCCCGGATCATGCCGCTTTACTGTTGCGCAAAGCCGGGTGGAAGACAAACAAAATTATTGCTGTTTTCACAGCGGTTGCACTGATAAGCAACCTGTTGGCATTTATCCTGACAGTTGCTTCGCCGCTAGTCATTGCAAGTGTTTTTGTAGTAGTGGCAATAGCGGCCCGTTGGGCGGTGCGCGCTTTGTGGAATTTGGGAGTTGGCCATGCACGTTAAAACGCTTATTTTAGGTGGCGGACTAACAGGCCTCAGCACCGCTTATCACTTGGAAAAACTCGGCCAAACCGATTACCTCGTCTTGGAAAAGGAACGCCAGGCCGGCGGTCTGTGCCGCAGTGTTTATAAAAACGGTTTTACGTTTGATTGTTCCGGGCATTTACTTCATTTGCATACGCCGCAAGGTAAAAAAATCGTGCGGGAACTGCTCGGTACAAATCTTCGCCGCATGCCCCGCCGCGCTTTCATCTATACCGGACATTCCCAAGTTCCCTTCCCTTTCCAGGCTCATTTATATGCACTCCCTCCCGACGTACGTCAAGCGTGCGTGGACGGCCTTTTAGCCATCCGGCAAGCACCAAAAACTGCCCCGAAAAACTTTGAACAATGGTGTTTGCGTGCTTTTGGCAAGGGCATTTATAATGCGTTTATGCGCCCGTACAATACGAAACTGTGGGGCCGTGCGCCGCGCGAACTGACTACGGAGTGGTGCACACCGTTTATCCCCACACCTTCCATGCAAGAAATCAAGCAAAGTGCCCGCCAAAAAAGTACCAAAAAATGGGGATACAATTCGTTTTTCTATTATCCCAAAACGGGTGGATGCGGGGCGTTAGTAACTTCGTTAACTACGCAGATTTCCCATCTCAAAACAAATACGCCGGTTACGCAAATTGACCTAACAAAAAAGACCGTACGCGCCGGCGGAAAAACATTTACGTACGACGTACTTGTCAATACGCTGCCGCTACCTGTTTTTCTGCGCTTACTAAAAAATGCGCCCGCACTTACCGCGCTGGCAAGCAAATTATCGGCACAACCCGTAACTGTTTATCAGGTGGCTTTGCGCGGCCGGCCACGACCATTTAGTTGGATTTATTGTCCCGATGAAAAAGATCCGTTTTATCGCGTAGGATTACAAAGCGGTTTTTCCCCTAACAATGCTCCGAAAGGTACCTATTCTGTGTACGTGGAACTACCCGGCCGCGTGCGTCCGACACCGGCCAAAGAGCGGCAAATTAGCCGCGCCCTTTTACAAAAAGGTATAATATCTACGTACGACGAAAAATTAGACTCGTTTTGGCAGTACTTGCCGTATGCTTACGTCGTGTATGATACGTTCCGCACGCGCACAGTTTTCCGCGCGTTGCAATCGTTGGAAAGTTACCATTGTTTTTGCGCGGGACGATACGGAGCGTGGGAATATTCGTTTATGGAAAGTTCCCTTTTGCAAGGAAAATCCTTCGCCAAAAAACTGTATAATGAGGTGTTATGAAAGTTCTCGTTTTTGGGGGTAGTTTTGACCCCGTCCATAAAGGCCACGTTGCTCTGTTGCGCCGCGCCATTAAACAAGTTGCGCCCGACGTAACCCACGTAGTGCCGGCCTATCACTCCCCGTTCAAAGCCAAATCTCCCACGCCGTTTTGGTTGCGGATGAAAATGCTTAAACAGGCCCTGGCGGGATTACACAAAAATTTGATTTTTGACGATTACGAACTGCGCCAAGGTGGTAAAACATACACGTACCAACTGATTCACTATTTACAAAAGCGTTACGACCATCCAGATATTTATTTACTCGTCGGTACCGATTGTTTAAACGATTTGCATAATTGGAAAAATCCGCAAGTGATTTTTGACAACGCCACCGTCGTGGCCGGAAAACGTAAAGGATATAACGAAAATCCCGCCCGTTTTAAACACATCTTTTTACCGGGCTTTTTCCCTAAACTTTCTTCCAGCCGCGTACGCGCACATATTTTATCGTGCGGGGCAGTGCCCGATACCGTACCGGGCCCGATCATAGAAACGATTTATAAACATGAATTGTATGGTTTGGATATCCACGAATGGCTCAAAGCCCACCTAAAACCCAACCGTTATTTACACTCGTGCAAAGTGGCGGAAATGGCGGCCGCACTAAGTGATATTTATGACGTCAATGTGGAAACGGCTGTTCGTGCAGGCATTTTACACGATGCGGGAAAAGGCTTTTCCGGCCCGGAACTAATTGCCTTCTGCCGCAACCATAAAATCAAAGTGCCGTTTTTTGAAGATATCTGCCGACAGGAGCCCAGTTTACTACACAGTTTTGTATCTGCCTGGCTTGCCAAACATCAATTCGGCGTGAAAGACCCGCAAGTCCTGCGCGCCGTAGCCGAACATACGCTGGGCAGTTTGAAAATGAGTACGTTATCCAAAATTTTATTTGTGGCCGATATTTCTTCCAAAGACCGTAAATACAAAGATGCGTTCCTCATACGCAATTTGGCTATGCAAGATTTAGACAAAGCCCTTTTATATGCCGCCAACCGCAAATTATTATTTACGATTGACTCGCAAAAATGGCTCTGTCCGCTGGGGATTGATTTATGGAATTACCTCATCAAGCAAGAAAAGTAATAGAAGTAATATTACTTATTTTGTTTTTAGGCGCACTCGGTTGGGCCGGTTGGATACAAAGCCGCTCCCCCATGGTGCGCGCGTTGACCTCCCACGCGGACGCTCCCCAGGAAATTACTTTACTGACTGAACCGGTGATGTTTGTATCTTACGTACCGGCCACCCGAAAAGCACAAGTGCGCGTGCTGACCGGGAAAAAGCAACTTAAAAACCCGCAGGAACGTGTACAACAGTTACTTGCTGCCGAAAAAATTGTTCCCCAAACTCCGTTTAAATATTTTATTCCGGCCCAAACCGACCGGGAAGTTTTTTGGGAAGATTTTAAGCAATCCTTGGCTCGTTGGCGCTTTAATCCGTTACTGGCCGCCCGGACCTTGGGTGCGTACGTATCGGCGTTACATACGCGGCGCACTAATCTATCTTTGGCGGAATTTGCGCTGTTATCCTTAGAACTTACCCAATTGGAGGCCAACGATTTTAGCGTTCGTTTGCCACAGAAACAACGTAGAAAACAAGTGGCCACACCTGAAAAATTCCCGGAAGAAACCCGCCCGGACCGTGCCCCTCTGGCCATGCAAGACCGACCGATCTTGGTAGAAGTGCTCAATGCTTCGGGGCAAAAGGGATTGGCGTTGGAACTGACCCAATTTCTGCGTGAACAAAACGATAAAGGACTTTTGCGGGTAGATGTTTTACAATACGACAACTACCCCTCTCTGCAAGAAACCTCGTGGATTGAAAACTATACCGGCCACCCCATTGCACTCAAACAACTCGGTAACGCCATTGGTGTAACGGGCGAAATCCGCGTCGGTTCAACGCCCAACGTCATTTGTGACACGCGCATCATCCTGGGCAAAGACTTTAAAATGCCACGCTAGTACACACAAACTCCTGTCAAAAATGCTAGACTAAAGGAAGTGTCTTATATTAAAGAGGATCAACTATGAACACCAAAGAATTGGTTTGTTGGGCTGCCCGGCTGGCCGATGAAAAAAAAGCCGAAAATATCCGCGTGATTGATTTGGGCGGGAAATCGTCGTTATGTGAATTTATTTTGATTGCTACGGCCACCTCTAAGCCGCACTTGGATGCCGTAGAGGAAGGAATCAGCCGCAAACTCAAAGAACAGGGCATTTATAAACACAACCGCGACGGGCGCGAAAGCAACCTTTGGCGCGTAAGCGACTACGGCGGCTTTTTGGCCCACATTATGACGCAGGAAGCACGCGATTTTTACGGGTTAGATGAAATTTTCCGTTTCGGCAAAGAAATTGATTTTACTAAACCCGTCAAAAAAACAACAAAAAAAGCCGTTGCTAAAACCCCTAAAAAGACCGTTAAAAAACCAACAAAGAAAACGGCCGCCAAAAAGATGGTCAAATCTGCAACTAAAAAAGCCAAAACACCGGCTAAAAAAACAACGGTTAAAAAGACCACTAAAAAAACAATCTCTAAAAATACCAAGAAGAAATAAAAAATGTTAGAAAAATTAAAACAAGATATTCACCTAAAACTCGCCAATGCAAATTACTTCAAAGGAATTGAACTCCCCGAAGTAGATTTTGCCGCCGCGCCGGCACACACCGGGGCAGATATTTCCCTCAATTGGGCTTTATCCGCGGCCAAAAAGATGCACAAAAAGCCGTTAGAAATTGCGCAAGAAGCCGCCAAGTTGCTGGCGGAACTGACTGCCGTAAAATCGGCTGTGGCCGTAGCGCCGGGATTTATCAACGTAACGTTAGAAGATGCATTTATCATTAAAATTGCATCCGACCGCCGCATTAAAGATCCCCGTTATGAAAACTCCCGCCAAAACATTTTAATTGAATTTGTTTCCGCTAACCCGACGGGGCCCCTACACGTAGCCAGCGGACGTGGCGCCAGTTTAGGGGACAGTTTAGTAAAAATCCACCGTGCCTTGGGTTATTCGTGCGATAGCGAATACTATGTAAACGACGCCGGAAATCAAGCCGAATTATTGGCCGTTTCATTAAAAGCCCGCAAAGAAGGCAAAGAACCGCCGGAAAATGGATATCATGGTTCGTATTTAATAGATTTAGCCAAACGTGTCCCGGCCGATTTACCCGAAGAGGAATACGGACGTTGGGCCATGGAAGAATTGATTAAGACCCAACAACAAGACATGAAAGATTTTCACGTGGATTTCACCCATTGGTTCCGCGAGTCTGACTTGCACCAATCCAACGCAGTCCAATCGGCGTTGGAAGATTTAACCAAACAGGGATATACCTATAAAAAAGAGGATGCTGTTTGGTTCGGTTCCACCAAAGATGACGAGGCCCAGGACGACAAAGACCGTGTACTCGTGCGTAAAGATGGTCGCCCGACCTATTTCATGGCCGATATTGCGTACCACAAAAACAAATACGACCGCGGTTATACTACCCTGGTAGATATTTTAGGGGCGGATCATCACGGTTATGTGCCGCGTATGAAAGCCGCTGTACACGCACTCGGGCACGAAGAAAAATCGTTCGTACCGATCATTCACCAGCTCGTACATTTAACCGAACATGGCGAGCAAGTTAAAATGTCCAAACGCGCGGGCCATTTTATTACCTTGCGCGAACTCATGGACGACGTGGGAACCGATGCGTGCCGTTTCTTTTTTGCCAGTCGCACGCCTAATGCGCATATGCTTTTTGATATGGACTTAGCCAAAAAGCAGACAAACGAAAACCCCGTTTTCTACGTGCAATATGTGCATGCGCGTATCCACTCCATTTTTAAAGCCGCCGCCGAGCAAGGTTTCACCCGCTTTGACGGCATCACCACCGAGCTGGCCCCGCAAGAGCGGGCTCTACTCCTTAAACTGATTTGGTTTAAGCAAGTCTTACACAACTGCGTAACCGATTTGAGTCCCCACCATTTAACAACGTATCTGGTGGAACTGGCGGGTTTATTCCATGCGTTCTACGATACGTGCCGCGTGGTAGATAGGCAACATCCCGATTTGACCCTTTCGCGCTTGTTCATTTGCGGACGCGTGGCCGAGCGAATTAAAAAAGGGTTAGAATTTATCGGTGTAAGTGCGCCGGAACAAATGTAATTTTGTACTTTGTTGTGCATTATCAAAATCTCTGTCCGCTTCGTGTGCGACGGAGATTTTTTGTCTTATATTCAAAAGGAGCGTTATGAAAAAATATCTTATTACACTTATCTGTTTAGGCAGTTTATTTGTTAGTGCGTTTGCACAAACTCTTACGGAGGCGGAAAAAGAATACCAACAGGATAACTTTATCGCCGCCCAAAAAATATATGAACAACTTATTAAAACAGCACACGGAGCCGACTTATACCACGCTCAACTGCGCTCTGCCATGTGCGAATTTAGTAAAGGCGCCTTTTTAAACGCCGCTGTTCAGTTATACAATTACCCCCTTCCCAAAGACCCGATTTGGCAAGCGCGTTTTTTGCTATACCGCATCCGCATGGCCAAACAAGTGAGCGGCGTCTACCGTCAGGTCCTCAATTCCACGCCCATTGACTCCCCCGATGCCAAAAAAGATAAAACTCAATGGACCCGCGCACAATGGCAAACACAAATAGATAGTGATTTCCGCCAACTATGGACTTTACGTTCGGAATTACTCCAAGCCCCCATAGAACAAGAAAATTTATTTTTTAACATCAAAGATACCGATACGCAACGTATCCCCACCTTATTTGATTTTACCGTACAAACTTGGAAAGATTATTTAGAAAATAACTGTACGCTCGCTGTTGCTCCCCTGTCATCGGAAATTCCGTCATTTTTAAACGGAAACGCGCGCCTGAAAGAAGGGCAAACAAAACCCACCGCGCTACTTATCGCTCAACTACAACGTGAGGCCGCGTTGGCAGAAGGCCACAACCGCCAAAATGCCCGTTTATTTTGGCAAGTTGATACGATCAAGCAACCGTTTTACGGCCACGACTTTATAATAGAAAACAAGACTCGCGCCGAACAAACTGCCATAGAACAACTTCGCGTTCTTACCGGGTTAGAAACGGAAAAAACAACTTGGTGGCAACGGCTTAAAAACACGTTTACTCCGTCTACCCAAGCAGCATACGCGCGCAGTTACGCCGCATTAGAATTAGTCATACTGCTTAGTGGCCAGAACAAATTTGCCCAAGCGTTGGACGTGTGTAAATACGCTCAAGAAAAATTGGCGCCCTCTTTTTACACCCAACAATGCGCCGAAAGGGCCAGTCTCATTACGCAAGTAGAATTAAATCTACGAGCTGACGGCCAAATGATAAACCGCCAAAAGCCCACGCTTACGTTTACCGGAAAAAATTTAAAGCGTGTCTATGCCCGCGTCTATCCCACCAGTTTTGAGGAACTTTCCCAGTTACACAGCACGCATTACAACCGACGTACGATTAACTCTTGGAGCGAAGTTACCTACCTAAATTCCGAAGACGTACCCACGTTCTTGGCCCGTACGCCACAACATCTACAGTCTGTTGCGGTACCGTATGAAGAAGTCGGCAAGTATCAACAGGGCACGCTGTCTTTACCCACTTTGGAACCCGGGTTTTACGTCGTACTTTTATCCAGACAAGACACATTTGATCCGAAAAAAGCCCCCGTGTCCGGCTGGGTTATCAACGCTACGGATCTAGCGTTATTTGCCACCGCCGCCATTGATGGTAATCCGGCCGATTACACGGCCACGCGTACCGCGGCGGATAAAACGCTCACCCCCAACGTATTTCACATATACTCTGTCAATTTACAATCCGGTGAGATTGAACCCAATGTGCCCCTGAAACTTATTACCAATTGGAACGGAGCCCGCGAGACGGCCCACACCCAAGCGGACGCAGTTGCCGATCTCCCTCGGGCCGTTACCGTTTCCGGCCGTGAAAGAAATAATGGCACCGATTATCGTTTAGATGTGCTGGCAACCAAGGGCTCTTCAACGGCCTTTACCGGATTAAACTTCCGGTTTTATAATGAAGCCCCGGTTAAACTTTTCCCACAGAGCGACCGCCCGATTTACCGCCCCGGCCAAACGGCTCATCTGGCAGTAGAGGTGCTGGAACGTTTGCCGCGCGGCTGGAAAACATTGGGAAATACCGATGTACAATTCAAAGTAACTGACCCGAACGGAAAACAAATTTTCTCCGCCAAGGTTCCCACGGATGCGTTAGGTAGTGCACAAACAAAATTCACATTACCGGAAAATGATTTACTGGGCAGTTACGGGCTAAACGTATCCCTGACGACAAACGGTCGCTCCTATCATGCGTACCACTCGCTACGGGTAGAAGAATATAAACGTCCCGACTACGAAGTGGTTTTAGATGCGGTGCAAAAGCCCCTGCAATATAACCAAAAAGCCACGTTATCCGGCTCGGCCAAGTATTACATGGGCACTCCGTTAGCAAAAGCCAAAGTGTCTTACACACTTAGACGGAGAAATTATATTCCTCCCTTCTATTGGTGGTGGTGGACACGAGACCCGCTCTTTTATGCACACGAAGACATAGTGGCCCAAGGCAACACACAAACCAACGAACAAGGCGTTTTTAACGTTACTTTCACGCCCACTCGGTTGGAAGAGGACGAAGAATTTGCCCGCTATGAATTGGAAGCCAACGTGTATGACGAAAGCGGCCGCACCATTTCCGCTACGCGCACGTACAAAATCAGCGCGCACCCACACTTGTTCCGCGTGGAATTTGCACAAGGTTTTTACGATGCCAATAAACCCACCGCGTTAGCCGATATTGAACTGACCGATGCCGACGGGAATAATACTACCGGAAAAGTAGCCGTTACCATACAAGCACTGGAGAACAAACAGCCCGTCCCCACCTCTAATACGCTGCCCTGTATGGCTTGTAACGAGCAAAACTCGCTGGAAACGCTATACGAAGATATACCGGCAATTCATACGGCATTTAATCAAACGCTGGTATTTTCCGAACCGCAAAAACAGACCTTGCAACTCCCCGCCCTGCCGGAAGGGGTATACCGGTTAAAATTATCCAGCGAAAAAGCCGCCCCGCAGCAAATGATTTTTATCGTAGCCGCCGAAAAATCCGCCTTAAAATTACCCGACGTGGCTCTTAGCCAACGCACCACGTATTACCCCGGCGAAACGATGCGTGTACTTGTAGGCGCGGGCGACTTGAAAGGAACAAAACGACTGGAAATATATCAAGAAGGAAATTTCTTACTGCACCGCGCATTACTTAAAGGCGGCGTAGAAGTTTTCTCGTTCCCCATCAAACAAACACACCGCGGTGGCATAGCGTTGCGGTGGTTCGGAGCGAGTGATTATCGTTTCCACGGAAAACAAACCTCGGCGGAAATTCCCTTTGACAACAAAAAATTATCCGTCAAATTAGATACCCCTAAAACCGTTCAACCCGGTGAAGATGTTACCTGGAAAATTACGTTAAAAGACGCTACCGGTTCTGCGGTCAATGGGCTTGTCAACGCGATGGTATACGATAAATCCTTGGACTACTACGCCAAGAATACATTGCCGTTGAAATTCAATCAACTGTATGCCCAAAACAAGGGGACTGCACATAGTACATCCAGCCAACAAGGTTCTCCCACGGTATGGTATAGCAAAGAAGACCACAAAACCACGGAAACCGTAGGATCCGCTCGTTTACTGCCTTTACCGTCGTTAAATATAGAAATGCCGAGTTACCGCGGATTATCTAAAGGCCTCCTACGGAGTGAAGGGTCCAGGCGACTTATGGCCAATGCCAAAGCGGCTTCTTTCGCTGTAGAAGAGAGTGTAGCCCTCAACGATGAATATCGTAGTGGTAAAGAGGTTCCTTTAGCCGCCCAAGACGCTCTAAGCGAAAATGCCGAGCCCAACACTCCCGTTACCGTACGTAGTGATTTTTCGGAAACGGCTTATTTCAACGCGTCCGTTCCTGTAACGGGCGGAAAGGGCACCCTTGCGTTTACGTTACCACAAACGCTTACCACGTGGAATATCCTTGGGTTTGCGCTGACGCCCAAAGCCGATATGGGAACTTTTGATGCTTCCGTCATCGCGCAAAAAGATCTCATGCTCCGTTTACAACTGCCGCGCTTTTACCGCGAGGGTGACCACGGCATTATTCAAGCCGCCCTTACTAACCAAACGGGCAAAAAAATGACGGCGCAAGTAGCGTTGGCGCTTGGCAACAAAGGCGCCAATGCCCTGTCCGATTTTGGTATTACCGAACCGGAAAAAACGGTTACTATCCCGGCGAACACCACGCAATTTGTCGCGTGGGAAATGGTAGCGCCTAACATCCCGGCACTCTATCAAGTAACCGCGGTTGTTCGCGCCGGAAAATTAAATGACGGCGAACAAAAAACGCTCCCCGTGCTGCCGGGTAAAATGCGTTTGGTTGCCAGCGCACACACGGCCTTGCAAAACGGAACAAATACGTTATCTCTACCCGAACTCAGTAACGTGCTACCCGCTGACGTGGAATTAACGGCAGTAACGCTCAACCCGAGTTTGGCGTTATCGGTCATCAATTCCATGCCTAATTTGCTTACATCGCCGTATAAAGACTTGGTTTCTTCGCTAAACCGCTACGTACCGCTGGCGGTTGTGCACCAATTTTACACGACGTACCCGCAACTGAAAGAGGCCGTTAAAAAATTACCCAAACGGGCCGGACGCACCGCTACTTGGAACGAAAATGACCCATTGCGCTTGCAACTTTTAGAGCAAACCCCGTGGCTGCGCCAAGCGCAAGGCCGCGTGGAAAAACAAGCCGATATCATCAACTTGTTTGATGATAAAATCGTGTCTGCCCAACTGGAAAAAGAACTTAAAAACATCACCAAGTTGCAAAATGCAAGCGGCGCGTTTACGTGGTTTGCCGGCGGCCCTGACGATGATTATTTAACGCTTTATGCCTTAAGCCAATTTGCGCAAGCGTTAGCGTATCAAGCCCCGATTGCAAAGGACCCCGTCAAAAAAGCCGTGGCTTATATTACGCCCAAAATTGACAAACGGTTGAAACAAGATCAATCCGGCTCTGTTTCTGCTGTTTCGTATGCATTGTATGCGGCGTATACATTATCGTCGTTCCCTGCACATTGGGAACAAACAGCCAAGGCACGCCCTTCTATCAAACGCTGGATTGATTTTGCCAACGCGCAAAGAAAATTCATGACCCCGCTTGGGCAAATTTACGCGGCGGCTGTGTATCACCGCTTTGGCGATGACATCAAAGCCAATGAGTATTTGGATTTAGTCCTTTCCCGTATTAAACAAGACCCGTTGGCCGGTGCCTATTTTGCACCGGAGGCTCAAAGTTGGATTTGGTATAACGACACGCTTTCCACACAAACAACGACCTTGCGTACGCTTGTGGAAATGCGGCCGCAATCGCCGTTTATCGCGCCGATGCTCCAATGGTTGTTGTTCAACCGCCAAGTCAACGATTGGACGGATACCAAAGCCACCACGCAAGCCGTCTTTACGATCTTGAGCGTGATGCAAGCCCAAGGGGCTTTAGCAAAGCCGTCCACGTATACCCTGCGTTGGAGCAACGAAACAAAACATATTTCGTTTGATCCGCTGGACTTTACGGAAGATTTGCAATTCGTACGCACCGGTACGCAAGTAACGCCGGAATCGTACCGCGCCGAAATTGATAAACAAAGCCCGCAGACGGATTTCGCCTCGCTAAATGCCGTGTACCGCGCGCATGATGTAACGGCATCCCCGGATGGGGTAATCAACGTAAGCCGTGCGTATTTCCGACGGGAAAAATCCGGCACGGAAGTTTCGTTGCACCCGCTCACAGATTTGGCAAGTGTACAAGTGGGTGATGAAATCGAAGTACATTTAACGCTGACAACTCATAGCGCGTTTGAATATGTGCTCTTGCAAGACCCCAAACCCGCCGGGTTTGAAAGCGACGATCTTTTAAGCGGTTGGACACATCAAACGATTGGTTTTTACCGCGAAGTCAAAGATGCCGCCACGAATTTCTTTATCAACTGGGTACCAAGCGGCACCGTCACGCTGCGCTACACGTTGCGACCCACTGTTGATGGAAAATTACACGCACTCCCTGCGCAAGTGCAGTCCATGTATGCACCGGAATATGCCGCGCATAGTGCAAGTGAGACCTTCCACGTAGAGAAATAAAAAGAAAGAGAAATTGGAAACCCCCGGTTTAGAACCGGGGGTTTGTTATTTTACGGTATCTTGCAGTAACCGATACCGTGGCTTTTTAAACTTCCGCTTTCCACAATTAAAACACACACTCAAACAAGCAAAGATATACTATAATGGGAGTAAGAATAGCAAAGGAGTTTTTATGTCTGCAGAAATTACACTTATCAGTCCGTTAGATGGAACTGTTGTCCCGTTAGAAAAAGTACCTGATCCCGTTTTCAGCGAACACATGCTCGGAAATGGGTTAGCCATTTTACCTACCAGCCAAACCGTTTTCGCCCCGCTTTCCGGTACCATTACCAACATCAATGCCGCCCTACATGCACTTGTGATCAAGCAAGGCAACATGGAGGTACTCATCCACGTCGGGTTGGAAAGTGTTTCTCTCAAAGGAGAGGGCTTTCGGGTATTTGTTAAGAAAGGCGACAACGTTTCTGCCGGTCAAAAACTTCTTTCGTTTAATCTGGAAATTTTATCTAAAAAAGCCGCCAGCACGCTGGTACTTTTGGTAATTACTTCCCCCTCGGAAACCAAAATCACCCCTCTGTCCGAAGATCGTATCAAAACAGGATTGCCGTTCTTTAGTGTACAAAGTGGGAACGGACAAGCCGCTAATCTCTCCTCCGTAGAAATTACGGAATCGGCCCCGCTCATTTTGCGTAACCCTAACGGATTGCACGCGCGTCCGGCCGCCATTTTAGCCGGAATCGCTGCCGAACACCCGTATTTGGTAGAAGTTCATAAGGGCCGCCAATGTGCGGATGCCAAAAGCATTGTTAGTTTGATGGGTTTGGGCCTGACCTGTAATGATTCCGTCATTATCCGCGTTTTCGGTCCCAAAGACCAAGCCCGTGCATTACTCACCCGGCTGGAGCAAACCTTTCAAGAAGTTTTAGGCCAGCAAGTTGCCCCCTCTTCCTCCGATAATACCTCGTCAGATATACCGGCGCTAGTGGGAATTTGTGCGTGTGGCGGTTTGGCCAGTGGGAAAGCGTTTGTGCTGAAAAAGAACACGTTTTCTTTTGAAGAAGAAGCCAGCAACCCGGCCAACGAACGCGCTGCTTTGGATGAGGCTCTACAAACGCTGACTAAACAAATGGAACAACAACTCAGTGAGGAAAAAAATGCCGTTACGCGGGATATTTTAAATGCACACTTGCTGTTACTTAAAGACCCGCTCCTCTCTAATACCACCCACCAAACCATTGACCAAGGCAAAACCGCTGCTTTTGCTTTTAACAGTGCTATCCGGCGAAGTATTGATATTTTGAAACAAACGAAAAACCGTTTTTTAATGGAACGCATCGCCGATTTGAAAGATTTACGGCGGGAAGTACTCTGCCAACTGACCGGCCAACAACGCCGCGCGTTGTCTGTTCCGCCAAACACCATTATCATTGCCGAGGAGTTACTCCCCTCCGATGTAGCGGCTTTGCCCGCTAACACCGTTGGGGTATTACTTGTCAACGGGTCGCCAACTTCCCACGCGGGGATTTTACTGCGCAACCGTAATATCCCGTCTATCGTGCGGGCAGGCGAATATATACTGGATATCGCCCCGCAAACACCGATTTTATTAGATGCGGACGAAGGGAATGTGGTTATTGCACCTACGCCCCAGCAACAACAAGAATTTGAACAGCGCATTCATCAAACGCAAGAACTGCGCCAAAAAGAAAGTGCGCATGCACAAGAACCGGCTACCACCAAAGACGGATTGCGCATTTACGTAGAAGGCAACATCGCCGGACCGGAAGAAGCCGCACACGCATATGCGGCCGGTGCCGAAGGAGTGGGACTGGTACGTACCGAGTTTTTATTCCAAGACCGCCCGTTTGCTCCGTCGGAACAAGAACAGTTAGCCACCTATCAAGCCATTTTAGACGCCCTACCCGGCCAACCGGTTACGTTCCGCTTGTTAGATGCCGGAGGCGATAAACCCATGCCGTTTGTAAACATCGCCCCAGAAGAAAACCCCATCGTGGGTATCCGCGGAATACGGGCACTAAAACAGAATGAAAAATTTTTCCGCACGCAGTTGCGCGCCTTGTTGCGCTTGACACCGCAAAACCGAGTACGGATTATGCTACCGATGGTTTCGTTTGTCAGTGAAGCAACTCACTTCCGGCAAATCTTTAAACAAGAAGCCGCCTCTCTTGGGCTCAAAGAAGTAGCCCAACTGGGCATCATGGTGGAAGTTCCGTCAACGGCCTTGTTAGCGGAACAATTTGCCCCGCACGTGGATTTTTTCTCTATCGGGACAAATGACTTGACCCAATACACCCTGGCCATTGACCGCAACCACAAACGTCTCAGCCCGCTTGCCGATGCCTTACACCCGTCCGTTTTGCACTTGATTGCTAAAACATGCCAAGGCGCCCAAACGCATCGCAGACCCGTTTCCGTCTGCGGGGCTTTAGCAGGGGAACAAGATGCAATTCCGATTTTGGTAGGCTTGGGAATAACCCACTTAGCCGTTAGTTCCGGCGTCGTAGCACGTACGAAAGCCACAATTCGCCGGACGAATTATCACCGCTGTCATCAGTTAGCGTTGGAAGCCCTACAACAATCCAGCGCAACAGCCGTACGTGAACTTATCAAGAAAAATCTGGTCATGTAACTAAGGAGCACTATGAAAAAAATAAAATATTGGATGGTTTGTTTAGGAGCTGCCGCCGTCAAACTCGGACGGGCCCTTATGTTGCCGATTGCCGTACTCCCCATTGCCGGGTTGCTTCTGTGCTTGGGACAAAAGGATTTACTGGATATCGCGTTTATGGCGGCCGCGGGAGACGCGGTATTTCATAACTTACCGCTTATTTTTGCCATCGGCGTAGCCATCGGGTTTGCCCGCGAAAGCCACGGCGCAGCAGCCCTAGCATCTTGTATCGGCTATTTGATTTTTACCTCTGCCCTAAAAACTTTGGACAGTTCCATTGACACGGGCGTTATGGGTGGTATCGTTACCGGGATCATCTCCGGCGTATTATACAACCGTTATCACACCATCAAGTTGCCTCCTTATTTAGCGTTCTTCGGCGGGCGGCGCTTTGTACCCATTATTACCGGAGCCGCGTGTTTATTACTCGCCGTTGTGGCGTATTTTGTGTGGCCACCGATCGGCCATGCCATTAGTGCTTTTGGAAATTGGATTATCGCGTCCGGAAACATCGGGTTATTTTGCTACGGGGTAGCCAACCGCTTACTTATTCCCCTCGGTTTACACCATATCTTAAATAATTTGGTGCAATTCCAATTCGGCGATTTTGCAACCGTCCAAAATGGAATTAACACCGTCATTCACGGGGATATTTACCGATTCTTCGCCGGGGATCCAACCGCCGGCATCTTCCTATCCGGTTTTTTCCCGGTTATGATGTTCGGGCTTCCGGCCGCTTGTTTGGCGATGATTCATACCGCTAACACAACACGCAAAAAAGCCACTATCGGTTTACTGCTATCGATGGCACTGACTTCTTTTCTTACCGGAATCACCGAACCCATAGAATTTACCTTTTTATTTTTAGCATTTCCGTTGTATTTGATACACGCCATACTAACCGGTCTGTCTATGGTTATTATGAACGTGCTCAATATCAAATTAGGATTTACGTTTTCGGCGGGGCTATTTGATTATGCACTCAGTTTTCATAAGGCCACCCAACCGTTATTACTCATCCCGGTTGGATTAGTATATGGAGTCATTTACTATATTATTTTCCGTTTTGCTATTGTTAAATGGAACTTAAAAACACCCGGGCGTGAAGACGATGCATCCACCGCTTCAAAAGCCGATTTGCCTTCCCAAACTATTACTCCCGCCGTGGCAGCCGATAACTCCCGCGGGGCTAAGTATGTAGCCGCTTTAGGAGGGAAAGACAATATCCGCTCGTGCGGCGCCTGTGCGACGCGGTTACGTTTAGAAGTGTGCGACGTCACCCGTGTCAATGATGCTACACTCAAGGCTTTGGGCGCATTGGGGATCGTCAAAACAGAAAGCGGGCAGGTACAAGTTGTCATCGGCCCGGAAGTAGAATTTGTGCATGACGAAATGAAACCGTACTTAAACTAATTTATGCGTTTACTGGTCAGTCAAGAAAATATCGGACGTTGGGCCGCCACGTATATCCAACAGAAAATCGCCGCCTTTAAGCCAAGCGCTAAGCGGCCCTTTGTGTTGGGATTACCAACCGGCGGAACCGTCGTAGATATGTATGCACATTTGTGTGCGTTATGCCAACAAGGAGCGTTGGATTTTTCGTCCGTGATTACATTTAATATGGACGAGTACGTCGGTCTGGCACCGGATGACCCGCAGAGTTATCATTTCTACATGAAACAGCATCTATTTGACGGAGTCAATATTCCCCCCCAACAAGCACATATACTCAACGGGCAAGCCGCCGATTTACAAAAAGAGTGCAACGCGTATGAAACTGCTATTACACAAGCGGGCGGAATTCATTTATTCTTGGGCGGCGTAGGCAGAAACGGTCACTTGGCTTTTAATGAACCGGGCTCTGCCTTTACCTCGCGCACACGCCCCGTTACCTTAGAACCTAGCACCCGCAAAGCCAACGCGCGTTTTTTTGACAACGATGAAACCCGGGTACCCACACAAGCACTATCGGTGGGAATTGGCACCGTGTTAGACGCTCAAGAACTTTTATTTTTGGCCTCCGGTAAACTCAAAGCACAGGCCGTATCTCGTTTATCGCAAGGAGAAGTCACACCGCAGTGGCCCATTACCGCTCTTAAAACGCACTCAAACGCCACTTTACTACTGGATGAAGATGCTGCCTCCGAACTGACCGGAACCGCGCGGCAGGCCTTGCAAGACGAAAAGGCAAAAAACCCGACGGCCCCGGTGTGGTGTATCCACGTATAGGAGTTCTGATATGACACGTCTACTGATAAAAAATATTTCTTTAGTTACTCCCGATAATGTGCAAGAAAATTACGGTATTTTGGTGCAAGATGAGCGCATTGAATCTGTTTTTCCCATGGCCCATGTGCCCGACGGAAAAATGGACCGGGAAATAGACGGACACGGTGCGTTTGCCTGTGCCGGGCTTATTGACGTGCATATCCACGGTTTTGGAGGATACGGACCGGAAAATAATACAGTGAAAGATTTATTGGCTATGTCCGAAATGTTAGCGCGTTACGGGGTTACATCTTTTTGCCCGACGCTTTATTGCGCCCAACCGGAAAAATTATGCCAACAACTATCCCGGCTCGTAGCAGCCCTCGGACACGAAAAGGGCGCACAAATCCTGGGATTTCACCTGGAGGGGCCTTTTATCTCTCCCCAAAAACCCGGGGCCATGAAACCGCAAGATATTGCTTCTCCAGACGTAAAAACAATGGAAAAATTGTATGAAGCCGCCCAAGGGCACATGACCCAAATGACCTTGGCCCCCGAACGTGAAAATATCGCCCCCGTCGTTGAATTTTGTTTGAAACACCACATCCTACCCCAAGCCGGACACACCAACGCTACGTACGAGGAATTTTGCCACGGCGTAGAAATAGGTGTTCGCCATGCCACCCACGCATTTAACGCCATGAGCGCGCTCAACCAACGCGCTCCCGGTGCCGCCGGTGCGGTGCTGATGAACCCGGAAGTATCGTGTGAAATTATCGGAGATGGCGTACACGTTCATCCGGCACTTATTTCGTTTTTACGTACCGTAAAAAAGCCGGAGCAAATCGTGCTAATTACCGATGCTCTCACCCCCACCGAACAGGCACAAGGGCCGTTTATCGCTAACGGAGACGAAGTTGTTTTTGAAGGCGGTGTATGGCGGCGCAAAACCGATCGGGTGATTACCGGTTCCGCGCTGACGCTATCGCAAGGAATTAAAAATCTGGTGACGTGGGGATATCCTTTACCGCAAGCGGTGCGATGTGCAAACGCCAATCCTGCTCACTTATTACAACTAAAAAACCGGGGCCAATTAGCACCCGGTTTCCAAGCCGATATCACCTTATTAAAATCTGATTTCACCCCTTACGCGACGTTCATTCGGGGGCAACAAATCTTTTAATCACGTTTATGCACTAACTGATTAAAATCTCCGGATGCTTTAGAAACAGATTCAGGTAACTTTGAGTCTAGCCGTGTAATTTTATCTTCTTTCATATCATAACGATAGATATCCCCCTGAAATTCGGAATTACTATGCGTGTCAAATAAAAAGAAGGCGTCCTTTTGATCCCACTCCACCCGATGAACAATAAAATCAATATATCGTGGACGATAAATATCTATTCTCTCTTGTAAATCTTGGTAGGAAAAATGGTTTTTGACCGTGAAATGAGAAATATCCTTTTGCTCATTATTCCGTAACGTCACTTGAAAAATATACTCATCCACATTTAATTCTAATATCGTCCGGTCTTCGTAGGGAACACGAATCGTGGCCTTGCCGTTGTTGTGATAGGCCTCTACTAATTTTTCAAAGATCCACGCCGGAGCAGCGTAACCAATATCCCTGTCTTTTTTGCTAAGCAGGACAGGCCGACTGCCCGTATGCATGGCACTGGCTCTAGGCCGCGCCTTGAGCAATTCCGATTGCTCTACAAGCAGTCCTCCGCAGTAACCTTGACGATTGTGCGGATAATCCAGCGTAGTACGAATAGAAAAAGGGGTGGCTTGGATCAAACGGCGGTCCCCAATATATACGGGCTTACGGCTAACAAAACCTTGCGATGCAAATACACTGCCCCATTTCGGCATTTCAGTGTTTAGTTCAATTCCTTCTAAGATGACGCCCGCGGGAGGATTAAATTTAACCAACGTTACATTTAAAAATTTGGGAGAAGACAGTTGCACTACTTCGGCTTCCATGGTTACAAATCGCTGACTTCTCGTATCAAACACATCGGCAACAAATTCCCGTCCGGCCAAATTCAAACTATGGTATGTATACTCGGATAATATGTGTGAAGCGATGGCTCCATAGGTTTCTACATTCCCCTGATAGTTAATTTTAAACAACACTCCGGAGACCAAGTTACCTTCTTGATCGCCTAACGGACGGGCTTGGAATGTATAAGGCATTAAAGGCATATAGTCATCCGGCTTGATGGGAGTAAAATCATCGGATTCTCGCAACCGCTGTTGAATCATTTGTTGCGCCTTGGGAAATAAATGTTGCTCCTTCAAAGAAGGAATCTCGTTTCCGTACTCTACCCTTGTTTGCCGGGCCACATGGTCGGACGCAGCAGTTGTTTTAACGGCCTTTTTATAAGGGATACGCAGGGATGTACTCCCTTTCTTACGAAGATGTTTAAAACGTGAAGATGCGGGCCTCTTGGGCCCATGCGTAGCAACCCGAAGGTGTTGTGCGGATAACGTCGGGACAAATAATACAATACTCAAAAAAACAATCCATAAAGACCGTTTACCGATTTGTAACTTCATGCGCATTACGCTCCTTTAAACGGATAAAAAAATCTTCCGGAAATTCATAACGTACTTTCCGTACTGAAATCTGTTCACGCATATTCATTGAATGTGCATCCACCCACCCGGCGCGTCCCAATGTCAGTTGCAAAGTATGAGGATGGTGGGTTACTAATAATTTTTCCAGAGAATGAAATGAAAATCGTTCTTTTGCTGCGCCTTTCCACAACACCTTACCCTGTTTATCGTACAAGGTCATAAACGAAATATATTCATCGGCACGCAACTGCGCTATTTGATAACCATTAAATTCCAACGGGAAATACGCTTCTCCCCCATTCTTATATGCCTCTACCATCACCCGTAACACCCACGCCGGTGTAGCAAACCCGATATCTTGCTTTTCGTCCACTTTTTTATCCGATGTACTGCCAATATGAAACGCGAAGGCGTGTGTTTTCCCCTTGGGTAATAAACTGCCACATAAACCGGAACGAAAGCCACGCGGCCAAGGCATCATGGTGCGAATGGAAAGCGGGTATACTTCCGTAACGGTACGGCCTTGCACCTCGGCCAAATCGTGGGAGTTAATAAAGCCATAAGAGGATAATGTTTGCCCGACTTGTGGTAAGTCATCCGCAAGTTCCAACGGTCGTAGATCTTTCGTGCTAAAACCGGGCTGTTCCACATGGTCCCACGAAAAAGTAACCAGGGCTACATCCAACATCGGATTAAACAACACGGCCTCAGCCGGAATAGAAATAAAATCTTCATTGTAATATACATCTGCTAAAAAATACCGACCCAACAACCGTTCTTCTCGTTCCACGCCGCCCAACGCATGCGCAGCAATCACGCCGTAAATTTCTCCATCCAATTGGAATAGTCCCCCCGAATAAGCATCAATCGGTGTAGATGATATATCACGGGCTTGAAAAATACTTTGTACAAACGGATGCCGCTGGACAAACGGAATTTCCGATTGAGCAAGCGCAGGTAATTTTTCGCGCAATTGCTGCAAAATTTTCTTCATATATACTTGATCTTCCGACGAAAGCCAGCGTTTTTCGTTTTCCTCCTTCAGACTACCGGCTGATAGGCCTTGCACAGTTGTGGCAGATGCTGTTTTGCTCTCGTAACGGGAAATTTTCTTGGAGGACTTTTTTTGTTTCGTGCGCCGGGAACCGGACAACGCGGGCTTATGGCTTTTGGCTTTACTCCGCAGATGTTGCGCCTGCATCGGCACACTTCCTCCCCCCAGCAGACAAATAATTTGTAATAACACAAGAAAACTTTTGTAACGCATAAAAATTAGTCCCTAAGTTCCGTCAGTTCTCCACTGCGTAAATCATAACTTACCCGACGGACTTTAGTGTATAACTGAAGCAAATTCGGGTTACGCTCTTGCCACGATACCCGTGCAATCGTCAGTTCTATCGCCCGAACCGGATGTTCTTGCAACACTTGATTGACGGCTGTGTAAGAGAATTTCTCCGCGATTTGGTGAGTCGCTAATACTTTTCCTTTGCGATCTAAAAATGCGATATCGGAAACATACTCATCCACGCGTAAATCCATAATGTGTTGTCCGTTGATTTCTAACGGAAAATATCCTTCCCCGTGGTGGTGATACGCTTCCACCAACATATTTAAAAAATGAGCCGAAGTCGCATATCCTACTTTACCGGAACTACCGGTATGAATTCCCGCTAAAACAAGTTCGCCGTTGGCATCTACGCCCTCCAGCGGGCCGCCGCATCCCCCTACGTAACTACCCGGTTCGGTGGGCATCATCGTACGCATGGAATAAGAACTGCGGTGATTGAGCACGTACCGATTCTCCACTTGTTTCAATTCGTCCCCGACAAATCCAAACGAAACAAACGGCTCATTGGATTCTAACGGTTCCGACATCAAGGGATACGGATCAATAAATGGGATAATTTCTTCCGGGATTTTAACGAGCGACACATCTGCCATTCCCGGTGCTCCTAATTGTACTACTTCCATAGGTACTTCCACAAAAGAACCGTCTATATACACGTCCGCTAAAAAGAAACGTTGCAACGAAAAATCAGCGCCGCCTTCCGTCAATGCGTGCGAGGCAATCACGCCAAAGACTTCTTCTTTGCCTTGGTAAGTCGTTTTAAAAAACGTACCGGAAAAAGATTCATTAAGTGCCCCCGGATCCTTCGGGCGTGCCCGGAAAATACTACGCAACGGAATTCGTTGACTAGTAGTTGTCCGTGCTTGTCTAGTCAAACGATCGATTTTCATTGAACGACGGAATTGCTCTGAGGCCCTGCGATTTTCTGTGTAAGAAACACTCAATGAAGACGTAGAGGTACGGAAGTCAGACGTTGCCGACGTGTGCGTCGATGCATTATGGGAAGAGCGCGCGGCAGCCGAGGGCTGACTGGAACGCTTAGGTTTGCTTTTTTGACGTTTTTTACCCGACGAACGGCGATAACCCGGGGCTTTGGACGAAGCATGTGTTCGGGCCGGATGATGTATCTGGGCCGAGGCAGGAATCGCTACTGTCCCCAGTAAAAAAATCATAAGACAACAAATAAGTCCTTTTCTCATACCCCTAGTTTAGCGCAAAATTTCGTCTTAAAAAAGAGTCAAAAGACCTAGGAAATATGAAAAAAGGACCTATCTTTTTTTGGGCCCCGAAAATTTATTCGCTCAATGGAACCTGCGACCTGGTATCAAAATCATAACGCACTCGACGTACTTCAGGCATACTTTCCACGAAAGAATCTTTTTTACCGGCCCATTTCATACGTCCAATGACGACCTCCGCAAAACGTGGGGATAAATTCGACAATTTTTGTTGCGCCTTGCGAAAAGAAAATTTGCCCGGTACTTTCATGTGCCAAAGGAGATCTCCATTCTCATTGAAATAGGACAAAGAAGATACATACTCATCTACCCGTAAATCCGTGACATGATAACCGTTTAATTCAAAAGGGATATAGGCCTCTCCGTTGTTATGATAGGCCTCCACTAATTTATTTAAAAACCATGCATACGTACCATAACCAATTCGCGGGGGTTGCATCAACCAAGAAGGGTTACTGCCCGTATGCACAAAAACTAAATTCCCCTCTTCATCAAAACCAGCCCCCCCACATATTCCGCGTAGGCCTTCTTCGCTACCCGGCAAAGTGGTACGTACCGAAATGGTAGACCGTTCCAACACTTCACGTTTGGGAATGTATGCCAATTGCCCGGGGATAAATCCCACCGAACTAACCACATCTCCGGGGAGAAGTTCCTCGGTTTTTAATGTAAAGAAGTGAAGTTGACTTGCGTCGTATTCTCCCATAATTTTAACCAGCGACACATCCCCCATTCCAAAGGCCCCCAATTGTACTACCGCGGCCGGTAACGAAAGCCAAGTACCCTCTTTTGTATAAACCTCCAACTTAAATTTCCGATGTAACGAAAAATTAGCATAAAGGTGTTTCTTAAAAGTCGACGGCAAAGGTGTCAAGGCATGCGTGGCAATAACGCCATATACTTCTTCTTTTCCTTGGTACACCGTGCGGAATAGCGAACCGGAAAATTGATTACGAAATAGAGTAATGTTCGGAACGCCTTTGAACGTAGCATGCATCGCTGAGCACAACGGTTCATGTTGTAATTGGACTTCCTCTACCCGACGTTTGATTTCCGCCACCGGGGTAGAAATCCCAAATTCCCGCTCATATCCGGATGTCACTTCCACCACCGGCATGTACTGTTTAGCGCGCGGTTTTTTATGACGGGAAAAACGATGAAAAGAAAACGAAGTTTTGCCGGCTTTAGCAGGACGTTTGATCCCTCGTTGGGCAAAAAGCAAGCCGGCGGGGCAGCACAACAACCCCACCATTACTATCACAAGCCAGCAACGGTTTTTATATCCCATATTCGCTATTGTAGGAAATCTTTTTTCCCAAAAACAGGAGCAAAAGACCTATTTCCCGCCGTCCAAAAGGCCCACCGGATTTTGGGACCGAAAATAATCCTTTCTATGGCCAAACGTATTTTGACAGTATGACACGCCAAAAGTTACAATATGAGTAATTACTTGCAATCGGGGGAACACTGTATGAACAAACTAAAAAAAGTTACACCGCAAACGCTTTCAACCACTGAATTAAACGCCTTAAATGCACTTGTTAAAAGGGTACGTAACGCACAACGTCGTTATGCTACGTTTACCCAAGAACAGGTGGATAAAATCTTCCGTGCGGCTGCCATTGCCGCGGCCCAACACCGTATCCCGCTGGCCAAACTGGCCGTGGAAGAAACGGGTATGGGCGTCATGGAAGATAAAGTAATTAAAAATCAATTTGCCTCCGAATATATTTACAACCAATATAAAGACACCCGTACGTGCGGCGTTCTTTCCGACGACGACGCCTTTGGCTACCGCCAAGTGGCCGAACCCATTGGCGTAATTGCCGGGGTAATTCCTACCACCAACCCCACCTCTACAGCAGTTTTCAAGAGTCTTTTGGCCTTAAAAACGCGTAACGGAATTATTTTCTCCCCCCATCCGCGTGCCAAAAAATGCACCATAGAAGCCGCGCGCTTAGTGTTAGAAGCAGCCGTGGCCGCCGGTGCACCCAAAGATATTATCGGTTGGGTGGAAAATCCGACTACCACGCTTTCCGCGGCGCTCATGCACCACCCGGATATCAATTTGATTTTAGCCACAGGCGGCCCCGGCATGGTACGCGCGGCTTATTCGTCCGGGAAACCGGCCATCGGCGTAGGCGCAGGCAACACACCGGCGGTAATTGATGAAACAGCAGATATCAAAATGGCCGTCAGTTCCATTATCATGAGTAAAACTTTTGACAACGGGATGATTTGTGCCAGCGAACAAGCGGTAGTAGTGGTGGACAAAGTCTATCAAAAAGTAAAAGAAGAATTTATTGCCCGCGGTTGCCACTTTGTGACGGGCAAAGACCGCCAAAAATTAGCCAAAACCATTGTAATAGATAATCAACTCAATTCCGCCATCGTTGGGCAAAGTGCCGTTCAAATTGCAAAAATGGCCGGGATTAAAGTGCCCCCGCACACTAAAATTTTAATTGCCGAGGCAAGCGAAATTAACGATAAAGAAGTGTTCGCACGTGAAAAGCTTTCCCCGGTACTGGCGTGTTACCGCGCAAAAGATTTTTCCCACGCTGTTACGTTGGCGCGGGATTTAATTCTCTACGGTGGAGCCGGACACACGTCTGTTCTCTATACCGACGAAACAAACGAAGACCGTATTGAAGCGTTCCAGGATATGCCCACAGCCCGCACGCTTATCAATATTCCGTCTTCCCAAGGAGCGATTGGAGACGTATATAACTTCAAACTCGCCCCTTCTTTAACCCTCGGTTGCGGCTCTTGGGGCGGCAACTCGGTCAGCGAAAACATTGGAGTCAAACACCTTATGAACATCAAAGCCGTCGCCGAACGCCGTGAAAATATGTACTGGTACAAAGTACCTTCCAAAATTTATTTTAAACGCGGAGCGCTCTCCCAGGCACTCGCCGAACTAAAAGACAAGCAACGTGCATATATCATTACCGATAAGACCATGGAACAACTCGGCCATGTGCGCACCGTTGCCGATGTGCTGGAAAATTTAAACATTAAATTCCGCGTATTTTCCGACGTACTGCCCGACCCGGATATTTCCAACGTTACCAAAGCATTAGCCATTGCCAAAACGTGGCAGCCGGATTTGATTATCGCGCTGGGCGGCGGATCAGCCATGGACGAAGCCAAAATGGTGTGGCTCATGTACGAAAACCCGGACACAAGTTTTGAAGATATCGCCATGCGCTTTATGGATATTCGCAAACGCATTTATGCCGCACCGCCATTGGGTAAAAAAGCGACCATGGTGGCTATCCCCACCACTTCGGGCACCGGTTCCGAAGTAACACCGTTTACCGTTATTACCGATGAAAAATCCGGCACCAAATATGCCATTACCGATTATGCCTTAACGCCCGATATGGCTATTATTGACCCGGAATTTGTACTCGGTATGCCCAAGAGTTTAACGGCCTACTCCGGCTTAGACGTGTTGACCCACGCTATTGAAGCGTATACGTCTATCTTTTCTACCAACTTTACCGAAGGGCAAGCATTAGAAGCCATGCGGCTTGTATTTAAATATCTGGAGCGTTCGTATAATTTGGGTGCCAAAGATATTCCCGCACGTGAAAAAATGCACTACGCGGGCACGGTTGCCGGTATGGCATTTGCTAACGCATTTTTAGGTCTGTGCCATTCCATGGCGCACAAGTTGGGGGCCATGTATCACGTGCCGCACGGGTTGGCCAATGCGATGCTCTTGTCCTACGTGATTGAATTTAACGCCACGGACAAACCCACCAAACAAGGGTTATATCCGCAGTATCGCTATCCGTTCGTGAAGGGACGCTATGCCAAAATCATTGACTATTTGGTACCCGAGCATAAACTCGGTAATAAGACGGACGCCAAAATTCAAATGCTAATTGATATGGTGGAAGACTTGAAACACAAGTTGAATATTCCTCGCTCACTCAAAGAATACGGTATCGCGGAAAAAGACTTTTTAGCAAACCTGGATAAACTGGCCGAAATGTCATTTGACGACCAATGTACAGGCGCTAACCCGCGCTATCCTTTAATCAGCGAGATTAAAGACTTGTTTATCAAGGCCTACTACGGCAAACCGATTAAACATAAAAAAGGAAAATAAGTTAGAGAAAAAAGGCCGCTCTTAATGAGCGGCCTTTTCAAAATCAGAATATTAGTTAGTCTTCGTTGTAGTTGCGAACAAAAAATACAATGTACGCCAACCATGATGTGCCGAAGAAAATCAAAAAGCAGTAGGAAAACCACCACAGTTTGTTGAGCGGATTATAATCGGTAAGTAGCGAGCCGATAAACAGCCACGCCATTACAAACGTAATATAGCACCACCCAAAGAGCACCACGGCTTTTAAAATCAAATCGCACGTGCCCAGCACCACTCCTTTTTCCGTATAAGGTTTTTTGATAAACGCTAAAATATTTTGCATACTTTTATTTTAATTCCTCTTCAACTACTTGTCAAGCCGGGTTTATTTCCCCGTGTACAACCGGTCGGCCTCTTCAAAGAAATTTTCACCCGAGGTCGTCGTTTCGGCCGGTGCACTTGTTACCGTAACCGGGGTTGATTCGGTCGTTACTGTTGTTTCTTGCACCACCGTCGTTTGCGGAGTTGTTTGCACAACCGTTACCGATTCTGTCCGGGTGGTGGTTTTCATCGTACGATTCGGTTTTTGGTCATTTCTAATGGATTGCGATACCACTTGTTCCGTTTGTTGCGAGTGCATCACGCGGGTCGGTTGTTCTTGCGTGGCGGCCTTTTTAGCCGATACTTGCTCGGCTTGGCGCTCGCGCTCACTTTGAATATCATTTTTTAATTGCGGAAATTGAGCAGAACCCACATATTTATGTCGCACAGACATATCATCTTCGTTATAATACTTTTGTTTTAACGAGGATGTTTTTTCCGGGGTGGACGTATCCGGCTCCTTAGTAGTTACGCTGGAAACAATCACCGACGGGCCCTTTTGTTCAGCCGCGGCGGCTTCAGGAGTCAAACAATAATCCACCCGCTGGGGCGTGGTGGCACAAGGGTGGCTATCTACACGGGTTTCACACGTGGAAGCCTGCGCCGCAACGGCGGCGGTAAAAACGATTAGAACCAGTAACGATTTTTTCATATTTACTCCGTATCAATAGCATAACACATTTTGACGCGCTTTGCACGTAAAAAAACCTTCCCAAACGGGAAGGTTTTTAAAAGTGTCACCGGGTGGGATCGAACCACCGACCTAGCGCTTATGAAACGCTCGCTCTAACCAGCTGAGCTACGGTGACGTAAAGGCGTATATTTATTATACCAAAACCATGCTCCCACACGCAACCGTTTTCCCCTACTACGACGGGGAAATGCTATTTTACCAAGGAATACACGCTAAGCGTGGCCGGTACTTGCCCGCTTTTGGCCATGGCAAAATCTTTCTCGGCCAGTTCTTCTTGATTCAAGTGCAAGTACGCCACCCCGCGTGCATTAAACACATCGGCCGCCGGATACAGATTGATGACAGACGTATAATCGGTAATGGCCTCTTTATATTTACCCAACATAAAATAAACGCCCGCACGCGAGAAGAAATTTTCCGGCTTTTCCGGATTTAATCCAATTGCCATATCCAATACTTTGAGTGCATTCTCGTAATCTCCCCGCGCAGCGAGTACGCTGCCGTAGGCGGTATAGGTATCGGCATGGAAAGGATTTTCTTTTAATACGCGCTCAAAATCTTGTTGCGCCAAACCGAAATTCCCTTGGAAAAAATAGACGGCTCCGCGTGATGCATACACTTCTAAGTTTTTAGGGTTTAATTTCAACGCTTTATTATAAGCGGTAATGGCTTTAGCAGCCTGCCCGTCTTTAAAATATCCGTCCCCGCGTAAGGCATACTCCGAGGACGTCGGTAACGTCATACACGCCCCCAACATAAATAAACTTACAACAACCGTAATTTTTTTCATATTTCCTCCCATTATATGTTCAAATTATACAATAAAATTTGCTTATGGGTTTGTGGCTATTTATAGTAGAAATGCTAGAATAATAATAGTTGTTTCCGGAGCAAAAATGGATTTAAACTTTTGGAGTCTTATCGGATTTTGCCTACTGATGGTAGTATTTTGTGCCATCTTATATTCCATCTCTTGTTTAGATGTATTTTTAGAAAAATGCCGGAAATGGTTGGAAGAGGATAACAAAAACCGATGGTAACGCTACACATTTTGACCTATCAAAAGATGGGGACCCCGCCGAAAAATACGCCTTTATCACGGGAGTGGACCTCCTTAAAAAGGTTTACGCGCACACTGGATAAAATTAAAAAGCGCGGCATTCCGGTTGTCTCTCCGGCAGAAATTGTAGAAGGAAAAGTTACAACCGACTCCGTATTACTTTTATTTTTGGATGCTTACCGTTCTTTTTATACAGAGGTATATCCTCTACTACGTACGCGGGAATGGGCAGCGTGCGTTTGTCTGCCGACGGCGTGTATAAACGGACATAATCGTTGGCAAGACCCACACCGAGAAAGTTGGCAAGATTTATTATCGTGGGAAGAAATTAAAATACTGAGCAAAGACGCGCATATTTCGTTCGGTGCGCAAGCGTTAAACCGGGAAGATTTATCCCTTTTGTCCCCGGAACAAGCCCGATATGCCGTGCAGGAAAGTTTATTTCGGTTGGGTAAAAATCTATCACACCCGCCGCAACTATTCGCCTTTTCCCCCATGCAAAAACCACTCAAAAATCCAACGGAAATTTTGCCGGATTTTGACGGGCTTATGGTTTTTTCTGATAAAGCGGTTCTCAAAAATTCCCCCCTCCGGTTCAAAGTAGTGAGGGGCAATTCCTGGCGTTCTTTATAGAATAACGACGGCCTTTTTGAAAAAGTACAACGGATTTGATATAATAGAGAGGTACCGATTTACGGGCGTGTAGCTCAGCTGGGAGAGCGCCTCGTTCGCAACGAGGAGGTCGTCGGTTCGATCCCGATCACGTCCACC
>CACXER010000057.1 GCA_902766765.1 uncultured Elusimicrobium sp.
GGCGAAGCCGATAACTTCTGGACGATGGGCCCCACCGGTCCGTGTGGCCCGTGTAGTGAAATTTATTATGATTTCGGTGATAAAGGTTGTAAAAATCCGCATTGTGATATCACGTGTGATTGCGGGCGGTTTGTGGAAATTTGGAACATTGTGTTTGAAAGTTACAACCGCCAAGAGGACGGTTCGCTAAAACCGCTCCCGCACAACAATATTGATACAGGCATGGGTTTAGAGCGTTTGTGTATGGCGTTACAGGGCGCCAAAAATGTATTCGGTACGGACTTGTTCACGCCGCTAATAGAACAAGCCAAAAAAGATTTGCATATTTCCGGTGAAACCAAAGCCGAAGATTCCGCCTTGCGTATTATTGCCGACCATGTGCGCAGTTCCAGTTTCCTCATCGCGGAAGGAATTTTACCCTCTAACGAAGGGCGCGGATATATTCTGCGCCGCCTCATCCGGCGCGCCGCGCGCTATGCTAAACTCATGGGCAACGAAAAACCGTATTTGTATACGCTCGTGCCCGTCGTACAAAAGATCTTTGCCGGGTTGTATCCGGAAATTGATAAAAATTTGCTACACATCCAAGACGTGTTAAAACAAGAAGAAACCACTTTCTTAAAAACGCTTGTTACGGGCGAGGAAAAACTGGCGGAACTGTTGGCCGGCGGTGCCAAAACGATTTCCGGTGCGGATGCATTCCACTTGCATGAAACGTATGGATTCCCGTTGGAACTCACGCGCGAAATTGCCGCTGCGCGCGGAGTAAGCGTGGACGAGAAAGGGTATGAAGCCGCCAAGGAAGCCGCGCAGGAAAAAAGCCGCTCGTACGCTGATGAATTTACCAAAGGTAAAGTAATTGTGATGCAAAAATTGGAGCAGGCACTTCCCGCCACTAAATTTGTGGGTTATGATACGCTGACGTGTGACGGCAAAGTGCTTGCTTTACTCAACAACCAATTTGAACAAGCAGATCAAGTGACCGACGGTTATGCGGTGTTTGATACGACGCCTTTTTACGCGGAATCCGGCGGCCAGGTGGCCGATACGGGTGTGATTATTTCCAACGGTGAAGAACTTGCCCAAATTACCGATGTGCAAAAACCGCTGGGCAAAATTTTCTTACATAAATTTACGGGTACGCTTAAAAAGGGCGATACGGTGTCGTTGTCTGTAGACGCGCCGCGCCGCGCCCGTTTGCGCGCCAACCACAGTGCAATCCACTTGGTAAATGCGGCACTCCGTCAAGTGTTTGGCACGACGGTACACCAGAGCGGTTCGTTCGTATCTCCGGACCGGTTCCGTTTTGATTATACGCTTTCCAAAGCCCCGAAAGCCGAAGAATTAAATAAGGTATGGGCGATTGCTAATAAGGCCGCGGCGGATGCGCTACCGGTTACGTGCCAGACGCGTCCGTTGGCGGATGCCGAAAAATTGGGCGCCGTAACCTTACTCGGCGAAAAATACGCAGATCCGGCCCGCTTTGTGCTGATGGGTGGCGATTTTGAACATACGGATGAAAAGTACAGTTTGGAACTGTGCGGCGGAACTCACGTGAAAAATACGTCCGAAGTGATTACTGTGCTAGTTCTCAAAGAAGGGTCCGTATCTGCGGGGGTGCGGCGCATTGAAGGCGTTGCCGGCCCGGCGGCGCTGGACTATTTAAAAGAAGTCAACCGCCAGGCAGAAACGTTGGCGGCGCGTTTGGTCGTTCCGGCCAAAGATGTGTTTACGCGCGTCAACGCCATTATGGACGAACTCAAAGATGTTAAAAAACAATACGAAGATTTCCGCCAAAAAGCGCTCGCTGCGGGCGGCGTGAACGAGATGACCTTTGCACTCAAAAACGGTACGACGGTTGTTTTGCGTTACGCCGACGATGCCCAACCCAAGGAACTACGCAACATCGCCGATACGATTGCCCAAAAACATAAGCAGGCCCTTGTCATTGTAACGTGTGATAGAGATGGCAAACGCGCGTTTGTTGTTAAAACGGCGGGCAAATTGCCTAACACGGACGCGATAACCGTTGCTAAAAAATTGGCTGAGAATTTAAACGGCCGCGCGGGCGGGCGTGCTGATTTCGCCCAAGGCGGCGGCGAAGCCAAAGAGCCGATGGAAAAATTATTGGCAGTCTTACAATAAGCGTTGTTTTTAAGAAAACAAAAAAAACGGCAGACAAAAAACGTCTGCCGTGTTTGTGTGTAATCTTATTACAGTTGGTAACAAGTTGGAAAATGCCGCAGATAATATGGGCCATTTGACCTATGGGGAAGTAGGTCCAAAGTCTCTGGCTGGTTATCACGCAAAAACGGTATACTAAAAATAGAAGATATTTCCTTTAGGAGGGAAAAATGAAAAAACTGGCAGTAGGAATGTTGGCTGTATGTTTGTTACCGATTGTGGCTGCGGCGCAACTCACCGGCAATCCGCATGACAAAGAAGGGATGCAAACTTCTTTTTCGCAAGCGGAGAGAGATTCCTTAGCGGATCAAGTTCTGCAAGAGGCAATAGCGCAGGAGTTTGAACAAATTGCCAAAAAATATCCGGCGCAGGCGGATGATGTCCGTCATGTGGCGCGACTGCATAGCGAGTTGGTGGGTGTGTTCCGCCATGGATTGAAAGATTCGTTTGGTTCCCACTTTTACCAGCATGTGCTAATTAAAATGGAAGATTTATCTGCTGCGGTTTTGGATATCCAGGAAGAAACCGTACGGTATGCCTGTTTGGACGTTTTAGATCATCGTTATGTATTTACGCCGATAAATAAGAAAACGTCCTCGTTAAAAGATATCGCCGATCACGTCGCCGATAAAATAGGGTTATACAGTGGTGGCTTTGCCCAACCGAAATGGGGCAATTTCTACGAAACATTATCCGGATACAGTAAATAACAAATTGTGTTCTAGAAACGAAAACACGGCAGACAATTTTTGTCTGCCGTGATTGTTATTATAAGAAGCCAGTAGCGTTAAGTCGCTCGTAAAGGTTGTGTTTTTCATAAAATGTCCTAACGTATAGTCTGTGAAAAACGGGGGAAAATGACAAGACCTCCTTTTTTTGTTATAATATAACTACCTAGTTGTTTAAGTAACATTAAACCGGGGCGTGAGTTCCGGTGTTTTTATGAATATTCGGTAGGGTGGCTGAGTGGTCAAAAGCAACGGTCTGTAAAACCGTCGGGCTACGCCCTACATAGGTTCGAATCCTATCCCTACC
>CACXER010000058.1 GCA_902766765.1 uncultured Elusimicrobium sp.
ACGGTTAATTCCGCAATCGCGTTTACTAATTCATCTTTGGTCATTTTAGCCATTTTTATTTTTCCTTATGTTTCTAGAGTAGCGGCCTTCTGCTTAACCCAGTTAAGCCCGTACCTTTACCCCTTTCGGGACTACTACCGCTCTTGGCGGGTTTAGATTTTACCGGGCATCAGTTGGCATACGCCAACTGATACCTTGTTGCGTTATTTTTGCTTATCTTCCAAAGCTTTGATAACGTAGGCAAAATCCCGTATCGGAGCTTGCAAGACTTGCGCCGATTGGGCAACTGCGTTGTACAACGCGCCGGCCAATTTGGACAAGTTTTCTTCTTTCGTACCGATGGTAGCGAGTTGTTTAACTTGTGCCTCATTGTACCAGACCCCTTCGGAATAGCAAGCACGCAGCTTCAAAGCCGCATTCTTCTTCTGGAAGTCAACCAGCGCCTTGGCTACGGCGGCGATATCGCCACCTACCGCAATAGCGGTCGGGCCTTGAAAGAGTTTTGTGTCGGCTCCTTCAATTTTGGCTTGGCTGACAGCATGTTCCACGATAGCATTGCGTTCCACGCGGAATTTGGCTCCCGCGGGGGCTAACGCTTGGCGCACGGCTTCCATGTCGGTAAACTTCAAGCCTTGATAGGCCGTGAAGAACACCGTGCCACCGGTGGTAATTTCAGAAGCAAGGTCTTGCGACTTTTGTTTCTTTTGGTCTTTTGTCAGGTTCATTTTATTGCCTGTTTTTAACGAAAACCGCTGCTGTTTTGTCCACTTTTAGAGCAGAGAAAACGACAGCCACAGATTCCCTTTTCCTTCGTTTTCCGTCGGAGGGAATCATGGTTCTCGTAAAATCTGATAAATAACTTCTATTTTATTTTATCAATTTCGTCCGCCAAATGCAAACATTCTTGCACCGTTTTATCCGCGGACAACATAAATATTATAACAAAAACCGATTATCAGCGCAAGGGGAAGGCAACCTTCGTTATATTTGCTACAATATATGTATGAAATCTACGAGTGAAAATGTACAAAATCCGCAAGCCCCTCTGTCGGAGGATTTCGTCGTCAATTTGCCGAAGACTTTCCCCAATAGCGGCGAAATTATCCACAACGCACGCAACCAAATCCGCGTGTTTGACGTAAACGACCACAAAATCAATGTGAAAAAATTTTGCATTCCGCCCATCGTCAACCGCATTTTATATTCACTCGGCTGGCGCACGCCCAAAGCCGTGGCTACGTATCGCAACGCGTTGGAGATTTTAAAACGCGGCTTTCACACGCCTGCTCCGTACGGATATCGCATTGAACGGAAGGGGGGGCTTATTGATTTTTCGTATTTCGTGAGCGCACAGGAATCAGATATGCGCCCCGTCAGCCAAGCCGCTAACGACCCCGCTTTGATAAATGCACTCGCGCAATATACCGCCGACATGCACGCCAAGGGGTTGTGGCATAAAGATTTTACACCGGGGAATATTTTATTCCGCGTGAAAGACGGTAAGCATGAGTTTTCACTCATTGATATCAACCGGTTCCGCTTTTTTGACGGCCCGGTACCTGCAACCATCGTACGGCGCAATCTAGCGCAACCGTTTTACGACGATAAAAACTTATCTGCGTTTGTGGAAGAATACGCACGCATCACCAATTGGCACGGCAATTTAGTGCATAAAGTATTACGTAAAAAACATTTACGCAATGCGTATGATAACCTCAAATATAATTTGAAAAAATTACCTTTGGTAGATTTATTCTTGGGGAAACCGTTGAAAAAATAGGCCAGGTATAAAACCCGACCTATTATCTTATAAACAATCCGTTACCAATCATTGTTTAATCGTACGCACAACCGATGGAACGGGCATCCCGTCCAATGCATTGATCCATTCCGTACGGCGCGTGCGGACCTCTTGGGAAAAAGCACTCATACACGCTTGTCTTTGCTCACCATCCTGGCAATACTTCCGATATACATATTGCAAAGATATAGGGGTACCGCCTTTTGTGGTAGTTCTGTAAATATTATGCTCTAAAATGTTCCCTTGTACCATGATAAACGATACAAGGCCATCTCCCGTTTTATCATTGGCCGCCAATAAAAACTTTACACCCGGATATTGTTTCGTAAAGTTCCCGGCAATCATTTGCGCGATTTGCTGAGGAGTGGCTTTTGAATTTTCATACGAACGCAAGGCAATCATCTCCGTATAATTATTAAAATTTGACCCGGTTGGCAGGTATTCGTTGAGCCACATTTGTTGGTCATTTCCCACACTATATTGCAAATAAAATTTTTTGCCGTTAAAAGTGATAGCCGCATTTTGTTGGTTATTGCGCATCTCCGCGTTCTGCGGGGCCTTAAACGTTTTGGCTGGCGGAGTTTTCGCCCAAGCAATTCCCAACAACGTAACTAAACAAACAAATACAAATGTATATTTTTTCATAAATTACCTCCTGCAAGATAGTTATATTATAACAAAAAAGGCGTATTCCTAGGACTTTGGAACAATACGCCACACACGGTTGTCCTTAAAGAAAAACCCCTTAATTCTAGGCGTGAGACCTTTCAAACAAAAAAGACGTATTTCTAGGCACTTGCGAGGAAGGAATACTGGCGGCACGCGCGCGAAGCGCGGAGGTATCCGACCGAGCAAGTAACAACGAAATACGCCTTTTTGGGAAGAAAGAAAAATGGATAAAGGCTTTGATGAGACCGACATCGATCTACTCTCTCAGCACCGAATTGGGTGCCAATACCATCGACCCTTACGAGCT
>CACXER010000059.1 GCA_902766765.1 uncultured Elusimicrobium sp.
ATAGTATAGGTGGAAATATCCTTTTTAACAAGAGGCAAAGGACCTATTTGGGAGGTAGGCCCTTTCAAACTACTTTATTTTCCGCCTAAAAAAAGATATCCTATATGATATACTTTTGTAAGGAGGGCGTATGCCGGAACAACCTTTTTTGGAACGTATTTTATTTTCAGAGGAACAACTTGCTCAACGGGTGCGGGAACTGGGGCGTCAAATTTCGGCCGATTATCGCGGTAAAAAACCCCTTTTTGTGGGGATCTTGCGCGGTTGCGTATTGTTTTATTCCGATTTAATTAAAAATGTCAGCGTGGACTGCACGTTAGATTTTATGTGTTTATCTTCCTATTCCGGAACGGGTAGCACGGGCCACGTACGCACGATGTTAGACTTGCGCGAAAGCATCCAAGGCCGCCACGTCGTCATCGTGGAAGATATTGTAGATACCGGACTTACGCTGGACTATTTAATGAATCATTTAAAAGACCGCGGTGCCGCCAGCATAGAAATTTGTTGCTTGCTGGATAAGCCTTCTAACCGTAAAGTAGATGTAACCCCAAAATACGTCGGGTTTACTATTGAAAATGAGTTTGTCATCGGTTACGGGTTGGATTATAACGAATTGTACCGCAACTTACCTTATATTGGAGTATTTAAGAAACAATGAAGAAAAAGAATCCGAACAACCGCAAAATTATCTCTGTGGGCCAAATTGTCAGTTGGCTGATTGTATTTTTGGTAGCCGTTTGGTTATTTAATAAACCGGCTGTCAAAGAAACTACGTTAGGATATTCTGAATTCAAACAGAAGGTAGCCGCTGCGGAAGTGTCGGATTTAACGGTTGCACCGGGGGAAATCTCCGGTACGTACAAGAACAGTGAGGGGAAACTTGTTCCGTTTACTACGGTACGCATGGAAGACCCAAACCTGGTACAGGAATTATCAACCGCTAAGGTAAAATTCAAAGCCCAGCCCGACCGCAGTTGGGTAGGCAATGTGTTATTTAATTTATTGTGGATCGTTTTACTCATCGGGCTATGGTGGTTTATTTTTATCCGTCCGCAACGCAGCGACGGCAAAAGCGCGATGAACTTCGCCCGTTCCAAGGCCAAATTGCAAGACCCTTCCCAACAAACGGTGACCTTTAAGGACGTAGCCGGTTGTGACGAAGCCAAAGAAGAATTGCAAGACGTTATCAAGTTCTTAAAAAACCCGAAAAAATTTCAAAAATTGGGCGGTAAATTACCTAAGGGCGTGCTCCTGTACGGGGCGCCCGGTACGGGTAAAACGCTCTTGGCCAAAGCCGTGGCGGGGGAAGCGGGCGTTTCGTTTTTCTCGGCTTCTGCCTCTGAATTTGTGGAAATGTTTGTAGGGGTGGGCGCGGCGCGCGTGCGCGATTTATTTGACCAAGCCAAAAAGAATGCGCCGGCTATTATTTTTATTGATGAGTTGGACGCTGTCGGCCGCCGCCGTTTTGCCGGTATCGGCGGGGGGCATGATGAACGCGAGCAAACGCTCAACCAACTTCTTATTGAACTGGACGGTTTTGAGAGTAAACAAGGTATTATTTTGATGGCCTCTACCAACCGCCCCGACGTGTTAGATCCGGCGCTCATTCGTCCCGGTCGTTTTGACCGTCACGTTTCCGTGCCGGCACCGGACTTAAAAGGCCGCGAAGAAATTTTACACGTCCACGCTAAAAAGGTGAAACTCAGCGACGACGTGGATTTGAAACAAGTAGCCAAAGGCACGCCCGGTTTTGTGGGGGCGGACCTGGCTAACGTCATCAACGAGGCCGCTATTTTAGCCGCGCGTGCGGATAAAGAAGCGGTAGAAAAATCGGACTTGGATGAAGCCGTGGAACGTGTGCTGGCCGGACCGCAAAAAAAGAGCCGCATTATTTCCAAGCACGAACAACAGATCATTGCCGCGCATGAATCGGGGCATACGATTGTGGCACGCTTGACCAATCACTCCGACCCGGTACACAAAGTAACTATTATTCCGCGCGGACAGGCTTTAGGGTATACATTGCAACTGCCGCTGGAAGATAAATTCTTGACGAGCAAGTCGGAATTATTAGATAAATTATGCATCTTGCTTGCCGGCCGTGCCGCCGAAGAAATTGTATTTGGCGAAATTACCTCCGGTGCCAGTGACGACCTCAATAAAACGATGGCCTACGCCCGCAAAATGGTTATGGAACTGGGTATGAGCGAAAAACTGGGGCCCATTGCCTTGCCCAACGGAGAAGACAGTGAAGTGTTCTTGGGTCGCGATCTTTCGCGCCATAACACATTGTCGGAAGAACTCGCCCGTACGATTGATGAGGAAATTTTACATTTAATTAAAACGTCTTACGACCGCGCCAAACAAATTATCATTTCGCATCGTGAAGCGTTTGATAAACTCGTAGCCACCCTGCTTGAAAAAGAAGTGGTAGAAGCGAGCGAGATTGATGAAATTCTGGGCTTAAAACCTGTCGTGGTGGAAGAACAACCGCAGCCCAGCCCCACTGACTCCGTCAAACCGGAACCGAAGGCGCCGAAAGCCACCAAGCCGGAGGCTCAACAAGCGGACCTGTTTGAATAAGGTTGGGTGTACAGGTAGTTGGCCCTCAGCGGTGTAACCGCTCACGGGCCATAGAGGAGAATATCCATGGGAAAGTACTTTGGCACCGACGGCGTACGCGCCGTAGCGGGGCAATTTCCGTTAGTAGATGATTTTATTGAAAAACTCGGCTTTGCCGCGTTGCGTCGTTTGCAAACGTGTAACAAAGACGCGTCACTTAAACCGCAAGTGATTGTAGCGCAAGACTCGCGCGCCAGTGGGCCTGCTATTTTGGCCGCGTTGGAAAAAGGCATCCGCGCCAGCGGAGCCAACGTGATTAGCGTGGGGATTGCACCAACGCCGTGCGTGGCGTATTTGGTTAAACAAACCCGCAGTTTATGTGGCGTGGTCATTTCCGCCAGCCATAATCCGTCCGAATTTAATGGTATTAAATTTTTTACCTACCAAGGCACCAAACTCCCGGAAGAAATGGAAAATGCGATTGAACGGGAAATTGAAACCTTGACTTCCGTTCCTACCCCGACGGGAAAATTTACTCAAGACGAAAACCTGGTTAAACAATACGAACAATTTTTGATGTCCACGGTAGATGCTTCGTTACTTAAAGACACGAAAATTGTGTTGGATTGCGCTAACGGGGCCAGTTACAAAGTGGCCGCAAACGTGTTTGCCGGACTTGGTATGAACGTAACGGTAACTGCGGCTAAACCCGATGGTACCAACATCAACAAAAATGTGGGGGCATTGCATACGCAATTTATGCAAGACCTTACCGTTAAAGAACACGCCTTTATGGGCTTTAGTTTTGACGGCGATGCCGACCGCGTGATTGCCTCGGATGAAAAAGGCCGCCAATTAGACGGCGATAATATTATCGCGTCTTCAGCCCTGTGCATGAAAGAGCATGGGCTTCTCAACGCCAACAAAGCCGTACTGACTATTATGGCCAATTTGGGATGTATCAATTACTTAAAAGAAAACGGCGTGGATGTGCTCCTTACCACGGTGGGAGATAAATACGTTTCTGAAGCGTTGGAGAAGGAAAACTTATCTATCGGCGGAGAAACATCCGGCCATATTATTTTCCGTAAGTTTGCTAACACCGGCGACGGTATTTTATCGGCGTTACAATTCTTGCAGTTTGTAAAACAATCCGGACACCCGGCCAGTTTCTTTGCGGATCAATGGAAACGCTATCCCAGCAAATTGCGTGCAGTAGCCGTTAGCCAAAAGCCGCCGTTGGAAACATTGGACGGATTTTTACCTGCCGTGAAAGAATTGGAAAAAACGATGAACGGCAAAGGGCGCGTGGTGGTACGTTACAGCGGTACGGAACCTAAACTGCGTATTTTGGTAGAAGGGGAAGACGAAAACCTGGTAGACCGTGTAATGAACGAAGTGGAACAAGTATATAAAGCCAAAACGGAGGTATTGAAATGAGTTTGAAATTAGGTGTCAATATTGACCATATTGCGACGTTACGTCAAGCCCGCCGGGAAGTGTTTCCGGATCCGGTAGATGCTGCCGCCGTTTGTTTGAGCACCGGTGCCGATTATATTGTGGTGCACTTGCGCAAAGACGCCCGCCATATTAACGAAAAAGACCTCGCGCACTTGTGCAAGTACTTCCCCGGTAAAATCCATTTGGAGTGTTCCGTTGCCCCGCAAATGGAAAAGGCCGCTTTGAAATATAAACCGTATTCCGTTTGTCTAGTGCCGGAAGAACCCGGCGAAGTAACCACCACCGGCGGTTTGAAATTTACACCCGCTGTAATTAAACGGGTGGCGCAGATGATTGAACATTTGCATAAAAAACATATTTTAGTCAGTTTATTTATCAGCCCTGAGCCGGCCGATATCCGTTTGGCGGCCAAGTTGGGGGCAGATATTGTGGAATTGTGCACGCGCGATTACAGCGAAGCCACTTCCGCGGCGGAGGCCCGCAAATTGTTGCAAGATTTGGCGTTAGCCACGCTACTTGCCAAAGAATTAGGACTAGAGGTGCACGCCGGGCATGGTTTAGATTATCATAATGTACTGGCCGTAGCCGATTTGGGCGGTATTTCGTGTATGAACATCGGATTTGCCATTGTGACGCGTGCCTTATTTGCCGGATTACCCACGGCAGTAAGCGAAATGAAAGGCCTGTTATAAGGAGTCCTTTATGTGCGGTATCATCGGTTATGTAGGCAAAAAAAATAGCGTACCTTACATCATAGACGGACTTAAAAAGTTGGAATACCGCGGCTATGATTCGGCGGGGGTATCTATTTTGCAAGAGGGTAAACTCGTCACAGTACGCGCCGTAGGTAAAGTGGCCGAACTGGAAAAAGCCGCCTTATTAGCAAACCCGAAGGGAACAACGGGCATCGGACATACCCGTTGGGCCACGCACGGCAAACCCAGCGAAGAAAATTCCCATCCGCATACCGATTGCAGCGGCGAAATTGTTGTCGTGCATAACGGGATTATTGAAAACTACCTCATTTTGCGTACCAAACTAATTTCATTGGGACACAAATTTAAAAGTGAAACCGATACCGAAGTTATTGCTCACCTCATAGAAGAAAACCTGAAACATATTCGCACGGGTGCACCGGAAGAACGACTTTTAAAAGCCGTTCAAAAAACCAACAAAGAAATCGCCGGAGCATTTGCGTATGGGGTAATGTGGGCGCGCACGCCGGACTATCTGATTGGGGTAAAAAACCAAAGTCCGCTTGTTGTTGGAATCGGTGAAAATGAAAGTTTTTTAGCCTCTGATGTGCCCGCTTTTTTGCAACATACCAACAAAGTGCTCTTTTTAGATGAGGGCGAAGTCGTTTTATTGCGTCCGGGGCAAGTAACGGTGTTGGATAAAACCGGAACTGAAAAAAAAGTAAAACCTGTTAAAATCTCGTGGGACCAAAAAACGGCTGAGAAAGGTGGCTACGACCATTTCATGCTCAAAGAAATTTATGACCAACCGCAAGCCATTGAGGACACCTTACGTACAGCACGAGCGGATTTCGGTAAAATTTTGGGACTAGATACGCCGGCACTGCGCGGATTACAAAATATACACATTATTGCTTGCGGTACGGCTTATCATGCCGGGCTCGTCGGAAAATATTATATTGAACAATTTGCCGGCATCCCGGTCAGTGTGGATTTAGCCAGCGAATATAAATACCGTTCCGTGCCGCATAAAACCAAAACGTTGGCCATAGCCATTAGCCAATCGGGCGAAACGGCCGACACGATAGGTGCCGTCAAAAAAGCGCAAGAATTGGGCTTTCGCACCTTGGCTATTTGTAACGTGCTTGGTTCTACACTCACTCGCATTTGCGATAGCACTTTCTTTACGCATTGCGGCCCGGAAATCAGCGTGGCTTCTACCAAAGCGTTTACGAGTCAAATTACGTCCATGTATGCGCTTGCCATTTCGCTGGGGCTGGCTAACGGCAACCTCAGTAAATCTTCCTTTGACAAGCTCCACCGTGAACTGATGCGATTATCCAAAGCCATGGGGGAAACCGTCCGGCAAGAGTATCCGGTCCGCCATTTGACGCGTAAAATTTACAAGGCCGATCGGTTTATCTTTTTAGGGCGTCACGTCAATTTCCCGATTGCGCTGGAAGGCGCACTCAAATTAAAAGAAGTTTCCTACCGCAGTGCGGAAGGTTTTGCGGCGGGGGAAATTAAACACGGGCCTATTTCCATTATTGACAAAGGCACGCCCGTTTTTATGCTGATGCCACAAGGGCCGCTTTTTGAAAAAATGTTATCTGCATGTCAGGAGTGCCGAGCGCGTGGAGCGTTCGTAGTTACTATTACTACACCGGACGGCGAAAAGGAAGCCAAAAGTGTTTCGGACAAGGTTTTACTTGTTCCGCAAGTGAATGAATATTTGCAACCGGTGTTAAATGTAGTGCCGTTGCAATTCTTGGCCTATTGGATTGCTAAACGGTTGGGGTGTGATATTGACCAGCCGCGTAATTTAGCCAAAAGTGTAACTGTGGAGTAAAATATATGGATAAAATAACTCGTCAAGAAGTGGTTTCTTTATTTCCGTCGCGCGATCCCAGAGCCTATAAAGGCGTTTTTGGGCGCGTTTTAGTAGTAGCCGGTTCTCGGCAGATGTGCGGAGCCGGGCTGCTTTGTGCAAAAGGTGCGTTGCGCGTTGGGGCGGGTTTGGTGTATTGGGCGTTACCTGCCAGTATGCAGCCTACGTTTGCGGCCGCCTTCCCGGAAGTAATCACGATTCCGTTACCTGAAAACGAACGTGGCGAAATTGCCGAAACGGCGTGGCCGATTCTTACCGATTTTATTGAAAAGCAACATCCTACGTTGGCCGTAGTAGGGATGGGTATGCAGGAAAGTCCGCTCTTGCCAACGCTGTTGCAAGAAATCCCTCTTCCAATGGTGTTGGATGCGGACGGCTTGAATGCTTTAAGCCGTTTTCCCACTTCTTTCCGTTTTAAGCAACCGACGATTTTAACACCACATCCTGGGGAAATTGCGCGGTTACTCAATACGGCTATTGTGGCAGATGAGTCTTTCCGTATTTTACAAGCGGCCCAACTGGCCGATCAGACGGACGCTCTTTGCGTACTGAAAGGGCCCGATACGGTGGTGGCTATTTCCGATCAGGGGAAACTCAATTCCTGGCAAAATCCGACGGGCGGCCCGGCACTTGCTAAAGGCGGTTCGGGCGATGTGCTTTCGGGCGTAGTGGCCGGAATTTGGGCGCAATTTGCGGCGCAAGGGCTGACGATCAAAAACGGACTTCAAGCCGCAAAATGTGCCGTATATGTGCATGGTTTAGCGGGGGATTTGGCCGCGGAAAAATTGTCCGATTACGGCGTATTGGCGTCCGATACTTTATCTTATCTGCCGATGGCTATTGAACAAGTATTACGGGAGCGGAAATGAACTCTGTATTAGGTATCATATTATTAGTATTAGGTTGTGTGGCGGTGCTTGCCCTCATAACGGTTTGGTTGTGTAAACACACGGCTAAAAAAGTATTACACCCCGTTTCCAAACGAAAACCGATAGATGTATGGCCCGATCAATTCGGCTTGCCGTATGAGAACGTCACATTTAAATCGCAAGATCAAGTGCAACTGAAAGGTTGGTTTATTACGGCACCGGAATTTTCCAACAAAACAATTATCTTGATGCACGGTTGGGGTATGAACCGCGCCGATATTTTAAAAAATACATATTTCTTGCGCGAATTAGGTTTTAACTTATTTTATTTTGATTTCCGCGCACTCGGCGAAAGTGGTGGTAAGACGAGTTCTATCGGTTATTTGGAACTTAAAGATATTACAGCCGCTATTAACTTCCTGAAAGATACGCGACCGCAATTTTGTGAAAAAATCGGTTTGTACGGTTTATCCATGGGCGGTATGGTGGCCATTTGTGAGGCCGCACACAATCCGGATATTGCGTGTGTGGTGGCGGAAGCGTCGTACTATTCGTTCCGGCGGGTGGTATCGCGCTGGGCGTGGGTGCACCGCCGCGTGCCGTATTTCCCGATTATGCCTATGGTGCTTCACTATATCCGCAAGCAGTTGGGTATCAATCCGGAGCGTTATAGCCCCAAATATAATATTCCCAAAATTTCGCCGCGTCCGGTGTTTTTAATTCATGGGCGGTATGATAATTTGGTGCCGGCCGCGCAAGCAAAACTCTTGTATAAATGTGCAGGGGAACCGAAAGAAATTTGGCTCGTACCCGGGGCGAAACATAACAAATGCGCCGAGGTGGGTGGCTTTGAATATAAGCAACGGTTGGCCGAATTTTATAAGAAGTATTTGTAAACAGTTTGCCCGTTTGCTGTCGTAAAATAAAAGCACCTCAAAAGAGGTGCTTTTTAAATTTGGGCAGTACAGGGAGTTCGCCTTCCGGTAAAATTCCTGACGGGATTTTCCTACAGGCCGGGCTCGCGGTACTCGCCTTTGCCTTGTGGCAAAACTCGTACAACGCTCCGCCTTTCGAACCCTGCCGCGCATAAAGCAGTTTATGCGCTTACTGCCACAAAACAAAAGCACCTCAAAAGAGGTGCTTTTTAAATTTGGGCAGTACAGGGTTCGAACCTGTGACCTTCCGCGTGTGAGGCGGACGCGCTACCACTGCGCCAACTGCCCGAAAAGATATATCTATTATATCATATTTATAACGTGCCGTTGGCGTTTAGTTGAGCGCACAGTTTTTTCTGCACGGCAGTAGCGGTAGAATAGGACTGACAAACCAGTTTCTCGGGGTCCGCCTTATCTATAAGTATATAATAACGTTGTTGGGTAGGTACCCGCTCAGCAACGGCAATTTGCCCGGCGCCAACTCCATGGCATGTATACGCAAAATCTTTAGTAACTAGACGGTTTTGTCCTACCACCAAAGACGTAGTGGCGTGCGGAATCTCTATATCTAAACTATCCATATCATCAAAAGAGGCATATTCGCCGTTTGCCAAAAAGTAGCGTTGTTGCGATTCGGCGATTTTTCTAACTAGAATAACGGCCTCACTCATACGTGCTTTTTCTACTGCTTTTTGGTATTGCGGCAGAGCCACTGCGGCTAAGATGCCGATAATGAGTACGACAACTAATAGTTCTATCAGCGTAAATGCTTGTGTGTTTTTCATACTAAATGCTCCTTGCTGTTTTTTGTCTGACAGTATATTATCGTTTTTTTTTTTAGTTTGTCAAGTGCTTGTCACACGGGGCGCGGTCTTAAACCGCTTTTAATCATACATGTGCTTTTTTATTTATTGGGTTTCCGTCCCGTTGTCCTTTGAGATGTACCCCTTCGCCAAGCCCGCGAATTTGTTATACTATAATTGTCGGTGAAATCATCGCTAACGGGCGGTGTAATACTAAGGAGAAAATAAACCTATGGATTGGGGTTTACTGTTTAACGCATTTATCGGTATTTTGGCTATTTTAAACCCGATAGGAAATATGCCTATCTTTTTGGAATATGTAGAAAACGAAACGCCGCGCGTACAACGTATGGTGGCTCTTTTGATGTCGGTATCTATTTTCATTTTGTTACTTGTTTTCTTCTTATTTGGTAACCGTATTTTAACGATGTTTGGTATCACGCTCCCCGCATTTAGACTAGCCGGGTCGATTATGATTTTACTCATCGGTTTGCGCATGTTGCAGGGGAAAAGCAAATTTGAGCAACACGGCATTGAAACGGCCGCACCGGGGGCTAATACGTTTGACCAGGCCCGCAACAGTTTGAGTCATATTCTTGTACCGGTGGCAATGCCACTTTTTATCGGTCCCGGCAGTATTACAACAGTTATTCTGTATGCAGAAAAAAGCGAGTCGCTTTTGATGTCGCTGATGATGGTGTGGGTGCTATTTCTGAGTTCTTGTATCGTAGCGATCGTTCTTGTCAGTTCACAATTCCTGTTTGCAAAAATCGGCCGTAACGGTACGCAGATTGTCATCCGCTTTATGGGTATGATTTTGTGTGCGATTGCCATGCAGTTTATGATTGACGGCATTTCGCAATTGATTCCCGGGGTGTTAGATACTGCGTTTACGCACACCGGTGTCGCGCACTAAATTACTTGAGCCGTAGGGCGGCCCGAGTGCCGCCCTTTTTTATGGAAGTAAATGGATAAGTTTAAACTCGTTTCTAATTTTAAACCGGCGGGCGACCAGCCCAAAGCCATTGATGCGCTCACGCAAGGCGTGCTGGACGGAAAAAAGCGCCAAACCCTGCTGGGCGTGACGGGCTCGGGTAAGACGTTTACGATGGCGAATGTCATTGCGCGGTTAAATAAACCCACGCTTATTTTATCGCCCAACAAAGTATTAGCCGCGCAACTATATGCCGAGTTTAAACAGTTCTTTCCCGAAAATGCCGTAGAGTATTTTATTTCCTATTACGATTATTACCAGCCCGAAGCATATATCCCGCAAACAGATACATACATTGAAAAAGATTCCTCAATCAACGAACATATTGATAAATTACGCCTCAAAGCAACGACTTCTTTAACGTCGCGCAACGATGTGATTGTGGTGGCATCTGTTTCATGTATCTACAATATTGGTTCACCGGATAGTTTCCGCGAAATGCGTATCTACGTCAAACAAGGGATGGAAATGACGCGCGCGCAACTCTCTGGCCACCTCATTAAAATCCAATACCACCGCGCCGAAATGGAATTTATGTCCGGCCAATTTCGCATGCGCGGGCCGAATATAGACGTCATGACACCCTATAGTCAAAATGCAATCCGTATAGAAATTGTCGGACGAACGATCGCACATATTTACGAAATTCACCCTATTACGGGCAACGTACTGGCAGAATTAAAAGAAGCGTGGATTTATCCCGCCAAACATTTTGTGGCGACGGATGAAGATACTAAAAATGCGTTGGAGCAAATCCGTGCAGATTTACAAGTGCGCCATGCCGAGCTGTTAGCACAAGGTAAAGAAATAGAGGCATACCGTCTCAAACAGCGCACGGAGTATGATTTGGAAATGCTCACGCAAGCCGGGTTTTGTAGCGGTATAGAAAATTATTCGCGCTATATGGATGGGCGTAAACCCGGCGAACGGCCCTCTACGCTCATAGATTATTTCAAACGATATGATGACTTTTTAATGATGGTGGACGAATCGCACGTAGCCCTGCCGCAAGTGCGCGGGATGTTTAATGGTGACCGGGCCCGCAAAACAATGCTGGTGGATTTTGGATTCCGGTTGCCCTCGGCGCTGGATAACCGCCCGCTTAAATTTGAAGAATTTGAAAGTCTAATGCCGTCCACCGTATTTGTATCCGCAACGCCCGGGCCGTATGAACTGAGCGTTTGCGGAAACAATATTGTGGAGCAAGTGATTCGCCCTACTGGCCTCGTGGATCCGAAAGTAGAAATTTTCCCTACTGCCGGCCAGATTGACCATTTGGTCGGAAAAATCAAAGAGCATACCGCTAAAAATGAGCGTACGCTTGTGCTGGCTCTTACTAAAAAGACGGCGGAAGATTTAAGCACGTATTTTACAGAACACAACATCAAAACGCGTTATTTGCATTCGGACATTGAGGCATTGGACCGCGTGGAAATTTTAAAAGAGTTCCGGCAAGGAAAATTTGATGTGCTTGTGGGTATCAATCTTTTACGCGAAGGTATTGATATCCCGCAGGTGGGGTTAGTGGCCATTTTAGGTGCGGACAACGAAGGATTTTTACGCAACACAACGACACTTATTCAAATTTCCGGTCGTGCGGCGCGCAACGCAGGCGGCGAAGTCATTTTGTATGCCGACCGCAAAACCGATTCCATTAAATATGCGCTAACAGAAATGAACCGCCGCCGTGAACTTCAAGAGGCGTATAACAAAGAACATCACATTACGCCCAAAACAATTCAAAAAGCGGAAGTGGAACTAAAAGAATTTGAACAACAAGCCAAAACAAGTGCATTTGGTATCTTGGCAGATTCGCTGCCTATTCCGACGGCAAAAAATATTAAATCCGTGGAAAAAGAGATTGAACAACAAATGCGCGACGCGGCCGATGCACTCAATTTTGAATTGGCTGCCGAACTGCGTGACCGCTTGTTTGAACTCAGAGAAATGAAATTAAAATAGAGGAACCCTATGCAAGATACACTCCCTGTAAAAGCAGTAACAAAAGTAATTGGACTGGAAAAAGTAGATAGCACACAAAACATCGCCAAGGAACTTGCCCTATGTGGCGAACCGGAGGGCACGATGGTGCTGGCGTGCACGCAAACAGCCGGGCGCGGGCGCTACGAGCGGAGTTTTGACTCCGGCGAGGGCGGCGTGTATTTTACACTGATTTTACGCCCGCAAAAACCCGCCGCGTGTAATGCGTCGCTCAGTGTGCGCGTGGGGGAAGCCGTTGCCAAAACGCTTACAAAACTGTTCGATATAAAAACAAAAATTAAAGAGCCCAATGACGTGCTCGCGTGGGATAATAACGTGCGCAAATGGAAAAAAATTTGCGGCATTTTAATTGAAACTTCTGCCGGAGAAACCGATCATTGGGTGCTTGTCGGCGTCGGGGTAAACATCAACAATCGCTTATCCGCTTCGTTAAAAGATAGCGCGGTAAGCGTCAAAGAGTTGGTGGGCGAAGAAGTGCTTAAAGAAATTTTCTTAGAAGAACTGTTAGAAAATTTCTGGCAAGAATATGCTTGTTGGCTTGCCTCTGTAAGGTAAAAATTTTTATTGTTTACAACTTATAGATATATCCTCTGCTAAGCATAAAAAAGCCCGCGTTAAAAAACGCGGGCTTGTTGGTATTTGTTGTATTTAATCGCCAATGGCGGTCTTCACTTTTTCAATAAAGTCTTTTAGCACAAACGGTTTAGCGCAAAACCCTTTTACTTGCGGATACGGCATAAACATTTGTTCCGATTCTAATAGCGCCGAAGACACAATTACCGGGATGTTGCACAAGATTTCATCTTCGTGCATGATACGCACAATGCTAGCCCCGTCCAAGCCGGGTAACATAACATCTAAGATTACCAAGTGAGGCATAATTTCTTTCATCATGCCAATGGCTTCCCGGCCGGAAGAACAAGTGAAAACTTCGTATCCGGCGCGCATTAAAATAATGCGCAACAATTCAATAATTGCGGGCTCATCTTCTACGATTAAAATTTTCTTTTTCATAGTTGTTTCCTATTTCCACTTATATTTATTATACTTTTTTATATGATAAAAAAAAGTTTTAATGCATCTGTCCTGCCTAAAATGCGCGCTTTTGCCGGGCGTTTAATTGCCCGCAATGATGCCGTCCTCGTCGGGCTGAGCGGGGGAGCCGATTCAGTATGTTTACTCCATTTTTTGCATTATCTAAGTAAAGAAAAACACTTCCGTTTGGCCGCGTTGCATGTAAATCACGGGCTTCGCGGCGCGGCTGCCCGAGCCGATGAACGCTTTTGCAAAGAGTTATGTGCGGCGTGGGGAATTGAATTTTTTGCTTGCAAAGTAGATGTGAAAAAAACCGCCCGGCAGTTGGATTTAAGCCCGGAACACGCCGCACGCAAGGCGCGTTACAATGCGTTTAGCCGGGTAGCACGCAAATGGGGCGCTACCAAATTGGCACTCGGGCATCACTTGGATGATCAAGCCGAAACTATTTTGCTTAACCTTTTGCGCGGCACGAAAATCAAAGGTTTGTCCGGCATTCCGGTACGCCGTCCACTCACGCCGCAAGTGGAAATTGTCCGTCCGTTATTGTGCATTACGCGAAGTGAAACGGAAGCGTACCTTAAAAACAATAAACTAACGCACATCACGGACGAAAGTAATTTCGATGATGCGTTCACGCGCAATTGGGTGCGCGGCACGCTATTGCCGCTGTTGGAAAGTAAACAGCCGCAAATCAAAAAGCATCTTTTCCAAATGGCGCAAGAAATTTCAACATGGATCTCGCCGAAATCGTCCGCGCAGTAGTCCGCGCAATTTGATACCATATATTTATGGAAAGTATCGTGTTAGAAACGGCTCGCCGTTTAGGTATTGCTGTTACCGGACTTACGTTCCGCTCGCAAGAGGTGGAGCCGGGGTTTGTGTTTTTTGCACTCAAAGGGGCCAATGTGGACGGCAACCAATTTATTCCGCAAGCCGTCAAACAGGGCGCCGCGCTCGTTGTGTCTGCACAGGAAAAACCCGCCGAACTTACTATTCCGTTTTACCAATCGCACGATATAGATAAAGACATGGCCGACGCGGCCTACGAATTCTATAACCGTCCGTCGGACGATTTGTGTATGTTCGGAGTAACAGGTACAAAGGGCAAAACGTCCATTGCTTATTTGTTGGAAGGTATTTTGACGACGGCCGGACAAAAGGTGGGAGCGTTTGGTACCGTTAGTTACCGTAGCGGCGGCCGAAAAATTTGCGATGCCCCCAACACCACGCCCGCTGCTTTAACTCTTTTTAAATTACTTGCACAAATGAAAGCGGAACATTGCCAAAGCGTGGTGATGGAAGTTTCTTCCCATGCGTTGGAACTGCAACGCGTGCGCCATATTTGGTATGACACGGCCATTTTTACTAACTTGCAACGCGACCATTTGGATTTCCATTTAACATTTGAAAATTATTTTAAGGCCAAAGTGAAATTGTTTGAAAACCTCGCCGACCCGAAAAATCCAAAGCCCAACCGAGTGGCGGTCATCAATATAGACGACCCGTATGGGCAAAAACTCGCCACCTTGTTAAAAAACCGAGTGCGCGTGGTTACTTTCGGACAAGAGCAAGCGGCGGATTTTCACGCCGAAAACGTGCGGGAATTTTTGACCCATACGGAATTTGAAGTAAATGGGAAACCGGCGCGTATCAATTTACTGGGTAAGCACAATGTATACAACGCGCTTGCGGCATGGGCCGCGGCCAGCGTAAACGGCATTGGCGATGAAACGATTATCAAGGGCCTTGCCGCCTTGTCCGGCGTGCCCGGGCGGATGGAGCGCATAGATGTGGGGCAGAACTTTTTTGCCTTCGTAGATTTTGCGTATACGGATGAATCATTACAACGCGCGTTTGCCACGGTGGCCCCGTTTAAAAAAGGCAAGGTGTTTGTCGTGTTCGGATGCGGCGGGCAACGCGATAGAACCAAACGTCCGCTGATGGGGCACACGGCTTGTGCCAACGCCGATTATGTCTTTTTAACCAACGACAATCCGCGTTGCGAAGACCCCAAACAAATTTTTAATGATATCTTAGCCGGAATGAAAGATTGTACAAACTACGAAATTGTGCCCGACCGGGCCGCGGCTATCCGGCGCGCGCTTGCTGCGGCTAAACAGGATGATATTGTTATTGTGGCCGGCAAAGGACACGAAAATTACCAGTTGGTCGGTACGGAAAAACGTCATTTTTCCGACCAAGAAGTAATAATAGATTTTTTACAGGAGAAAGCCCATGTTTAAACCGAACCAATGGGCCGGTAAAAAAGCCGGAGTATTGGGGCTTGGAAAAAGCGGCCGTGCCGTGGCTACGTTGCTTTGTGCGCACGGAATGCCGGTACTCATTAGTGAGGAATCGACCCTGCCGCAAGCGCAACAATATACCTTTCCCGGTGGGATAGAAGTAGAAACGGGGGGGCATAGTGCCGCTCTGTTTGACTGTGCCTTTTGGGTAAAAAGTCCGGGGATTTCTCCTCACGCACCGATTTTACTGGAAGCCAAAAAGCGTCACATTCCCGTGTATAGTGAGTTGGAGGTCGCCTTGGCTTTTATGCCGCGTAACGTGCGTGTGTTTGCCGTTACGGGAACGAACGGAAAAACGACCACAACGGCGCTACTGGGCGAAATTTTAAAAGAAGATGCGCGCTTGCAGGGGGGAAAACGGAACGTATGGGTGTGTGGGAATATCGGCAATCCGATTTCTTTGTGTGTACATCAGATGCAACCCGGAGATGATGTGGTGGTAGAAGTGTCCAGTTATCAATTGGAAGACAGCACCTATTTCCGTCCGCAATATGCGTGTTTGCTCAATATCACGCCCGATCATTTGGAACACCACGGCGGCATGCGTAATTACATCAAAGCCAAGGGGAAAATTTTTAAAAACCAGCGGGAAAACGATGTATTGGTTGTCAACGGAGCCGATGTGTCTTGCGTGGAATTAGCTGAAAAAGCCAAAAGCCGTGTGCTCGCGTTTGCCACGTACCCCAAACATTTATTACAAACCGCCGTGTTTTTTGACGGGGATGAACTTGTATTTAGTGATGGCCACCAACTCCGCCCGCCGCATCTAAAAGGCATTCATAATGTGGAAAATTCCATGTCGGCTGCGCTCATGGCGTTGCAAGCCGGGGTGCCTGCCGATACGGTGCAAAAGGCCTTTGACAATTTTAAGGCCATGGAACACCGCATTGAACAATTTGCCTATCATCACGGTGTCATTTACGTAAATGACTCCAAAGCCACTAACTTGGATTCCACCATTACGGCCTTAAAAAGTTTTGATAAATGTCAAAATATTTGGCTGATTTTGGGCGGACGTGATAAAGGAGCGTCCTACGAAGTGTTGCGCCCGTATTTAACCGATTATTGCAAATGCGTGCTGACTATCGGCGAGGCCATGGATAAAATTGAGCGTGAACTCCCTGGGTATCCCGTGACGCGTTGCTATACGCTGGATAAAGCCGTAGAAGTGGCCATGAGCGGCGCCAAACGCGGCGATGTGGTGCTATTATCCCCGGCGTGCGCTTCGTTTGACCAGTTTAAAAGTTACGAGGACCGCGGTAAAGTATTCAAACGCTTAGTAGACGCGCGCATTTTTAAAGACCGCATTAAGAAAAAATAGTGCTTGCCGGCCTTTCGTTCGCGTAGGGGCTTAGCGGGCCGCCTTGTATTTGGCGCTTGGGTGGACTTGCCTTATAATTCCTTTTCATCTTTCCCATTGGCCTTGAAATTGCTACAATACCTATAATCCCTTTTTATCCCAAAAAGGGCGGAATTTTTGTCTGTATAAGAGGTTGTTATGGCTGGAAATTTGTTAGAAGAACGTATCCCTCCGCAAGCCCTGGACGCGGAAATGGCCGTACTTGGGGCCATGTTATTGTCGGCTGAGGCCGTGGAAGATGCACTGGAAATTTTACAACCGGAGCATTTTTATAAAGAATCCCACCAAAAGATTTTTGCCGCTATGAAAACGCTGGCCGAGCGCAACCAGGCCGTGGATATCGTTACGCTCAGTGAAGAACTCAAAAAAACCAAACTCCTCACGCAAGTCGGGGGCGAGGTCTACTTGACGCAGTTAGTGGATAAAGTGGCCACGGCGGCGCACGTTAGACACTATGCGGAAATTGTGTATAAAAAGTTCGTCGTGCGGGATTTGATTTCCACCGCCACTTCGCTTGTGCAACGTTGCTACAAAGAGGAAGATGACGACCCGCAAATTTTAATTGACTCCGCGGCGGATCAGATTTACCGTTTGAGCCAAAAACAAAAGTTATCCGGTTTTATCTCCGCGAAAGATTTGGCCCCGCAAGTCATGGCGGAATTGGAAAAATCGTTCCAAAATAAGAGCGCTATTCAAGGGGTTCCGACGGGCTTAGATGAATTTGACCACAAAACGGGCGGTCTACGCAAATCCGACCTTATCATTTTAGGGGCGCGCCCCAGCCAAGGTAAAACAGCCCTTGCGCTGAACATCGCCCATCATGCGGCTGTAGAGTGTGGGATCCCGGTGGCGTTTTTCTCGTTGGAAATGGGACGCAACAGCATTTTTGAACGTATGCTCGGTGCCGCGGCGATGGTGGAAATCCATAAACTCCGTACCGGGTTATTTCAACGGGATAAATGGCCCGATTTAACTCGCGAATTTGGCCGTTTGGCTGCCGCTCCGTTTTATATAGATGATACGTCCGGTATTTCCATTACCGAACTGCGTATGCGTGCCCGCCGCTTAGACAGCGAACTGAAAAAGAAAGGCGGCTCGGGGTTGGGACTCATTGTTATTGACTATTTGCAACTCATTCGCGGCGGCGAACGTCGTATTGAGAGCCGCCAACAGGAAGTCAGCGAGATTTCCCGCATGCTCAAAGATTTAGCCCGTACGTTAGATGTGCCGGTGATGGCGCTATCCCAGTTGAGCCGTAAAAACGAGGACAAATCCCGCGCCGATAACAAACCGTTACTTTCCGACTTGCGCGAATCCGGCTCTATTGAACAGGATGCTGACGTTGTGGCGCTCATCCACCGCGATTCGTATTACAAACGCGATGATGAATCACTTAAAAACAAAGCCACGCTGATTATTGCCAAACAACGTAATGGCCCGGTAGGGGATATTGACTTGGCGTTCTTTGGGGAATATGCGCTATTTACCAACCCGGCCCCCGAACACATGGAAGTTGCCCAAGCGGCTGGGGGAAATACGGAACTGACGTTACCGGAGTAATCAATGACATTGCCACTGTTGCGCCCGACCGTTGCTGAGATTGATTTAACCAAGTTGTCTGCCAACTTGGCGCGCGTGCGCGGCGTAGTGGGCCCTCAGGTTAAACTGTTAACGCTGGTCAAAGCCAACGCCTACGGGCATGGAGCCGTGGAGGTCAGTCGCTATTTACAGGAAAATCATTTGTCCGATTTCCTAGGTGTGGCCTCTATAGAAGAAGGAATGCAACTGCGTCAGGCAGGCATTACACTGCCCATTTTGGTATTGGGAAGTGTTTATCCGTTTGAAGCGTTTGAATACGCCATAAAGAATAAATTGGCCGTTACGATTGCCAGTGTGGAGGCCGCCCAGGCCGTTTGCCGTATTGCCGAAAAAGTGGGGCAAAAAGTATTTTGTCACGTTAAACAAGATACAGGTATGGGACGTATCGGCACGCGGCGCGGTAAAGTGGTGGATGTACTGGAAATTTTAGCCAAAAATCCATATATCGTGTTGGACGGATTGTACACCCATTTGTCCAGCGTGCAAACCGATGCGGCGTTTACGGAAGAACAAATCGGCTACTACCGCGACACACTGACCAATATGCAACTGCGCGGTATCCAAACAAACTACCGCCATGTCGCCGCTTCTGCTGCCATACACTTGCGCCCCGATGTGCATTACGATATGGTGCGTCCTGGACACAGTGCCTACGGGCTGGAAGACGGATACCAACCGATTTTATCACTTAAAACAAAAGTAGTATATGTAAAAGATGTGCCCGCCGGAGGTAGCATTAGTTATGGGCGCAGTTTTATCGCAAAGAAACCCATGAAAGTAGCCACCTTGCCTATCGGATATGGAGACGGCTATTTGCGGGCCTTGTCTAACAAAGGCGAGGTGCTTATCAAGGGCCAACGTTGCCGGGTGCTTGGCAATGTAACGATGGATATGATGATGGTAGATATTACTTCCGTGGCTCCGGTGAACGTAGGGGAAGAAGTAGTCATAGTAGGCCAGCAAGGCAATGACACCATTACCCTGGCTGAATTGGCACAGAAAGCCGGAACGATTGATTACGAATTATGCACGCTGTTAACCGCGCGTGTGCCGAGGATTTATAAAAAATAATGTTTAACGCTATCGGAAAATATATGATGAATTTGTTTAACCAAGTGGGCGGAAGTGCCCGCATGGTCAGTTCGTCTGTATTTTGGACATTACATGCTCCGTTTGAATGGCACCAAGCCATAGAACAAAGTGTGACAATAGGCGTGGAATCGTTTGGGGTCGTGGCGTTAACCAGTTTGTTTACCGGCATGGTGCTTGCGTTGCAGGCCGGAAATACAATCGGAAACATTTTCGGCGACCCGATTTTCGTAGGTACAATCGTAGCGTTTTCACTTATTCGCGAGCTCGGCCCGGTGCTAACCGGCGTAGTAATTTCCGGTCGTGCGGGCGCGGCCGTTACGGCGCAAATCGGTACGATGGCTGTTACGGAGCAAATTGACGCACTCTATACATTGGGTACAAATCCGATCCGCTACTTAGTGATCCCGCGGATGTTTGGTTTTATTTTTACAATGCCCATTTTGACGTTATTTTCTAACGTGTTCGGCATTGTGGGGGGGTATTTGGTGGCGGTCTATGCGCTGGGTGTTCCCGGCGAAGTGTATTTAACCGACATCACTACTTTTATGGGCGTAGCGGACTTTATGCACGGGTTTTTGAAATCGTTTGTTTTTGCGTTTATGATTGGTACGGTATGCTGCTATAAAGGTATTAGTACACGAGGCGGTGCCGAAGGCGTCGGGAAATCCACCACCGGGGCGGTCGTAACGACGATCGTTCTGATTTTAGTGTTGGATTATTTCTTAACGGCCATTTTAACCGCGTTTGGAATTTAAGTATGATTGAAATACGTGACTTACAAAAAAATTTTGGCGACAAACAAGTGCTCAAAAACGTCAACTTGAAAATTGAAGACGGTAAGGTAACGTGTATTTTGGGCGGCTCGGGCTGTGGCAAAAGTACGCTTATTAAATGTATGATTCGCCTGGAAGATGCTACGAGCGGCAAAATTTTAGTAGACGGTAAAGATATTACGAAGATTCACAGTGAAATAAAAATGGCTGCTATTCGCCGGCACTTTGGTTACTTGTTTCAGGAAGGCGCACTCTTTGACTCTATGACGGTCGGCGAAAATGTGGCGTTTGGCCTTAAATATTTAACTACCGTGCCGGAGAGTGATTATCCTAAAATCATCCGCGAAAAATTAGCCCTCGTCGGACTCAAGGAAGATGTAGCCAAATTGAACCCGAGCGAACTATCCGGTGGGATGAAGAAACGCGTTTCGTTGGCGCGGGTATTGGCCGTCAATCCTAAAGTGATTTTGTATGACGAACCGACTACCGGGCTGGACCCGATTATGTCGGATATTATCAGCGATTTGATACTAGATTTAAAAGCCAAACTGGGGGTTACTTCCGTAGTAATTACCCACGATATGCATTCGGCTTTCAAAATTGCCGATTACATTGCATTTTTATATGAAGGACGTATTTTGCTTTACGGCACGCCGGAAGAATTCCGCCAAACGGATAACCCGTATGTGAAACAATTTGTTACCGGGTCAAGCCACGGGCCGATACAGATGAAACTGATGCGGGAGTAGCCGCATAATCTTATTATAAAAGGAAAACACCGATGAACGCAGAAACAAAATTAGGTATTTTTACCGTTATAGGCATAGCCGTATTTGGCTTTTCGCTTTATTTTTTAGGCGGACTTTCCGTCACGCGCACGTATGACGTCAACGTCAAGTTTGAGGACGTTTCCGGTTTGCCCGTTAAAGCCCCCGTCAAACTCTCCGGTGTGGAAGTGGGGAAAGTAAAACAAATTAAAATTGAAAACGGCGACGTGATTGTAGTGGCCGAAATTCGCAAAGATGTTCCCTTGCATCGCGGAGCGCAGTTTTCTGTGGTAATGACGGGTATTATTGGTTCTAAATACCTTAAAATTGTGCAAGGCGATCCGAATGCGGCCGTCTATAAAAACGGGGATTATTTGGACGGCGTAAACGAACTGCCGCTGGATGTCATGGTAACGCAGACCATGGCGAGCATTAAAGATTTTGTAGATAGCGTCAATAATCAAGGGGCCTTTGGGGAACGCCTGAATGACACCATGGCCGAAGTACGCCAGTTATCTACCAACCTCAACCAAATGGTTGCCACGCTTCGTCCGTATATGACGCACACCATGGAAAATTTGGATTCGGCCAGCGTACGCCTCAACGATTTGATGGCCAAGGCCGATGCGCTCATTACCAGCATCAATAATGGGGAAGGCGTTATCGGCAGTTTGCTAAAGGACCCGGAAATGAAACAAGAGGTCAAAGAAAGCGTTACCGACCTCAAAGAAACGATGTCCGAAGTCAAAACATTTGTGGGTAAGATGAGCCGTTTTCAAGTGTATTGGGATTACGATTTCTTCTATATGCCTGATGCCCATATATCATCCAGCGACCTGGCGTTAGAGATTTTCCCGTCTAGCGGTTACACGTTCTACCGCGTCGGTATGGCAAACCTGGGCAACGAGGACGACCGCTTGGGCAGCAAAGACTATTTAGAGAAAAACAAACTGGACGTGCGCTTTGGGTTGTATAACGATTGGGCCAAACTGTCTGCCGGTCTTATCCGCGGCGGTGGCGGTATGGCGTTGGAACTCACGCCGTTTAAAAAGTATGATTTCTGGAATCGCTTTACGTTTACCGGCGAATTTTACGATTGGGGCCGCGACCGCGTAATCAACGGGCGCAACTTCAACAAGCCGAATTTAAGTTACGGGGTGGATTTCCGTTTCAACCGGTTCTTCTCCGTCGGCGCGTGGATGCGTGACGCGTTGGAAACCAACAACGTGGCCGTCAAAGCCAACTTGTCGTTTAACGACCAAGATATTTCCTCGTTCTTTGGCTTAGCCGCCATGGCCGGGAAATAAATAGGAGTAACGATGAAATTTAAAACGGTGTTTGTTTGCCAAAAGTGCGGGTATGAGTCTGCTAAGTGGGCGGGCAAATGCCCGGAGTGTGGCGAGTGGAACAGTTTGGTGGAAGAAGTCAAAGCGCAAGAGAGCAAAAAAGCCCCGGCGCGCACCCGCAGTTTTACTGATTTTTCTTCAGAGATTATTAAACTGTCCGACAGTAACGCCGTGGAAGAAACCCGCCTTCCTACTCACATCAGTGAGTTCGACCGTTTGCTTGGCGGCGGGTTGGTGAAAGGACAATTGACGCTTTTGGCCGGAGCGCCGGGTATCGGCAAATCTACGCTCATGCTTCAAGTGGCGGCGGAACTTTCCAAA
>CACXER010000060.1 GCA_902766765.1 uncultured Elusimicrobium sp.
AAAAAATTCTGCCCCGCAGAAAGCGGGGCAGGTTTGTGTCATACGACAAATTTTCTAAAAGAACTTGCCGGTTTACTTCGCTAACGCGACTAAACCCGGAAGTTCTTTTTTGAAAGCAAAATCACCCCCGCCTTACGGCAGGGGTGGTTTGTTTGGCTAAATCTCTTGCTATTTAAAAAGACTTGCCGGTTTACTTCGCTAACGCGACTAAACCCGGAAGTTCTTTTCCTTCCACAAACTCCATGCTCGCACCACCTCCGGTGGATACATGCGAAAATTCTTTGGAGTTGATTTTGCCTTTTTTCAACACGTTGACGCTATCGCCGCCGCCGATAATGGAAATCGCACCGTTTTTGGTGGCTTCAATCATCGCGTGAGCAATGGCAAAACTGCCTTTGGCAAAATTCGGAAATTCAAATACACCCATCGGGCCGTTCCAGAAAATCGTTTTGCATTTCAAAATTTCATCCGCAAACAATTTTTCGGTTTTGGGGCCGATATCCATGGCTTCCATATCCGCCGGAATTTCGTCTACTTCCGTGGCGGTAGCGGTTTCGGAAAATTCTTTGGCTACGCGGTAGTCTATCGGCATCAACATTTTCACGCCTTTGGCTGCGGCTTTTTCCATGACTTGTTTGGCTTCGTCAATTTTCGTTTCATCCAAGAGCGACTTACCCACTTCAATGCCTTTGGCTTTTAAGAAGGTATACGCCATACCGCCACCGATGATAAGCACGTTGACTTTATCTAATAAGTTGTTTAACAATAAAATTTTGTCAGACACTTTCGCGCCGCCAATAACCGCCGCAAACGGACGGGCTGGGTTTTCAAGCGCTTTACCTAAGAATTCCACTTCTTTTTGTACGAGATATCCCGCCCCGCTGGGTAGCAAGTGCGCTACGGCGCTCGTAGAGGCATGGGCGCGGTGTACGGTGCCGAAGGCTTCTTGCACAAACACTTCACCGTGTTTGGCCAGTTGTTTGGCAAATTCCGGATCGTTCTTTTCTTCTTCGGGGTGGAAACGCAAATTTTCCAAGAGAGCAATTTCGCCGTTTTTCGTTTCGGCTACTACTTTATCGGCTTCCGGCCCTACGCAGTCTTTAGCAAAATGTACCGGTACGCCGAATAATTTTTCCACTTCCGCCGCTACAGGAGCCAAACTGAACTCCGGGCATACTTTGCCTTTCGGGCGACCCAAGTGAGCAATTAGCACGACGCGGCAATTGTTATCCAATAAATGTTTAATGGTTTTTTCCGTCGCTACGATGCGTTTGGTATTATCTACTTTACCATCTTTAAGCGGTACGTTGTAATCCACACGTACCAAGACTTTTTTGTTTTTCAAGTCCATATCTTGCATTTTTTTAATGCTATTAAAATTCATACATTTGACTCCTTTGTTAAGTTACGGCTCTTCACAGAACCGCTACCATTATATTTTACAAAATTTAGCGGCGTTTAGATTTGGCTAACAATTTTAAAATCTCAATGTAGAGCCACACAATGGTAACCAGTAATCCAAATCCGGCATACCACTCCATAAATTTCGGTGCGTCGCCGCGGGCAGACATTTGCGAGATAAACTCAAAATCCAACGCCAAGTTTAAGGCCGCCACAATGCAAACTACTACACTAATACCGATAGATAACCCGGAGGAGGACGTTAAATACGAAATGTTCCCCCCAAAAAGCGAGAAAATCCACGAGCCCACATACATAATGGCAATGGCCGCGGTGGCAGACACAACGGCTGTTGCAAACCCTTGCGTTACTTTCAAAATGCCTGTTTTGTACAAAAATAACATCACCGCAAATACGAGGACGGTAATGAGTACGGCCTGCAATACAATACCTTGATATTCAGCGTTATATTGCGCCGAGATAAACCCTAATAAAACCCCTTCGGCTACGGCATAAATAGGTGATGTAAACGGCGAAACGGACGGTTTAAAACTGGTCCAAATCGCAATCACAAACGCGCCGATGAGTAGGCCGAATAATAACGCGGGCGACATCGCGGCTACTTTTACCCAACCGACATATCCCCCCAACACGCACAAGGCCAAGAGGGCAAAGGTTTTGTTGATAGTACCTTGCACGGTCATAACTTGGCTACCGGTGGCGGCCGTATAGCGCGGCATAAAACCTTCCGCGCGTAAATTTTCTTCTTGCACTTCCGGGCGCGCTTGTTGCTTTTTAGCGCGATCAAAAGCGGCTTCGTTGAACATCGGATTATTTGCCATACTTCCTCCTTAAAATAAGTTTCCTATATTTTATAAAATTGCCGGACCTGAAGTGCGATAGTTTTTAGATTAGAAAAAATATCCGCCCGGGTGTCGGGCGGATATCACTAGTAAGTCATGTGTTTTTATTCAAAATAGGGGGCAGAAGTTGTTTCGTAAAACAAGCGTGCTTTGATACGCTCCCAATCTTGCGGGCGTTTCTCTCGTACCGTGTGGCGGATGAAGTGTAAATCTTCTTGAGTTAGACTATACCACGTGTCTGAGGGTAAGCCGTCGTTAGGAAAAATCAAATCATTCAAGGAACGTAAGTAGTTGTAGTGTACGTAGCCGTCATTATATCCGGCTAAAAATTCATTTTCATTAGGCGCAATTAAAAAGAGCGGATCCGTGGCTGTACCGGAAAGTTGCGTCCAACTTTCATCTAATTTAAAGTAATTGCCATGGGCCGACGTAGTATCAAATTCGCGGGTACGCACGCCGTCTCTACCGTAGCGAGCCGTATTGATTTTAACGGTGTGGGTTTTTTCTAAAGCAAAAAGTTGCTTGGGGGAAGATACCGCCAATACATTTACAAACGGCCCCCTGTATTGGGCCTGGTCGGACCAGACTAACATCACGCGGGCATTGTTTTTAAAGGTAGTAAATTCGGTGCCGTTTTTTTGAAAAACTTCCCGATCAAAACGGGTAATCAACTGACTGTCGCCGTATTCCCAGATGTCGGAATTATCTACCCGCATACACGTACCGGCTACAATGAGCCAATGGGAATCTAAGGCGTAGGATTTGCACGCCAAATCCGCCCGGTACGGGCCATAGACTGTGCGGCCTGGGTAGTCAAGACGTTCGGTGATGTAAAAATCTAAGCGGGAATTGTTTTTAATAGCGCCCACATTTGGAGTTAGATGAACTTGCGCGGCGCGTTGAACTTGCTTAGTAAGTGTGGCGGTATCTGTGGCCAACGCACTTACGGAAAATAAACAGCAGAAAATAAAAAATAATGTATATTTCATTTTTTCCCTCCGCTACCCTTTAATATTACATAATTTCTGATAAATTTACGAGGGTCAAAAGACCTACCTGTTGCAGGGTCATAAGCCCTAGCCCCTGGCCGAAGCAGGCATGCGTCATTGGACCGCTGACTATCAGGGGAGTGAGGTTGCGTTAGCCGGGCCTTTGTTGTCCTGTATTTTTTGCCTTGTTTTTTGAAAAGGCACAAAAAAGACTTGCATTTGTTTTTTTTTTTGCTAGAATTTGCATGTATTAAATTCCTGTGGAGGGATAGGTATGAAAAACAGAAGTTGTTTATTAGGTAGTTTAAACGCGAAAGGATTTACCTTAATAGAACTCTTAGTGGTTGTTCTCATTATCGGTATTTTGGCAGCGGTGGCCGTACCGCAATATCAAAAAGCAGTTAAGAAATCCCGTTTGTTGAGTGCGGTCCCCACGTTAAGAGCCATTTCACGTGCGAAACAAATGTATTATACGGCAAACAATTCATATACCTCTGACTTAGATGTATTAGATATAGATTTACCGTATACTGAGAGAGTTGATTCAACAGGTGGCACCTCTTATCAGGGCACTCCTTTCTCGGGCACGATTGTGCTTTCCAGTACAGGACAAATGGTTCAGTGGTATAGTACCTACGGTTTCACTATAGAGGTATATAATGACTTAGCCGTTTGTTATGGTGATGAAATATGTAAATTGTTAGGGCCTGTCAATTATGTGACTCCCAGCGGCACAACAGTTTATACCATTGATATAAAATAAAAAGTACGCGCTCTACTAAGAGCGCGTACTAAATTTACAACAGTTCCGGGCTGCATGCCCGTCCGGCAAAGATTACATCATTCCACCCATACCGCCCATGCCAGGCATTGCCGGGCCGTGGTTGTGTTCTTTTTCCGGAGCATCGGCAACGAGCGCTTCGGTTAAAAGCACCGTTCCGGTAATAGAGGCCGCATTTTCAAGCGCCGTGCGGACTACTTTAGCCGGGTCTACTACACCCGCTTTTAACAGGTCGCAGTATTCATCTTTTTCGGCATCATAACCGTCGGCCGCGCCTTTCATAGAGAGTACTTTATCTACTACTACGGCACCGTCCAATCCGGCATTGACCGCAATTTGTTTCAAAGGAGCAGTCAACGCTTTGCGGACAATGTTGATACCGGTGCGGACATCGTCGTTATCGGCTTTCAAATTGTCTAGTACGCTTTGGCAGCGCGCTAAGGCCACACCGCCACCGGGTACAATACCTTCTTCCACGCCGGCTTTGGTAGCGTTTTTGGCGTCTTCCACTTTGGCTTTTTTGGCTTTCAGTTCGGTTTCGGTAGCGGCACCTACGCTGATAACGGCTACACCGCCGGACAATTTAGCCAAGCGCTCTTGGAGTTTTTCTTTGTCGTATTCGCTCTTGGAATTTTCAATTTGGCTGCGGATTTGATTGGCGCGTTGGGCAATGGCTTCTTTGTTGCCTTTGCCGCTTACAATCGTCGTATTTTCTTTGTCAATGACGACACGGGCACATTGGCCGAGCATCGGCAATTCGGCTTTGTCCAATTTCATACCGCGCTCTTCGCTAATCACATTACCGCCCGTCAAAATGGCGATATCCTCTAGCATTTCTTTGCGGCGGTCGCCAAAGCCGGGGGCTTTTACGGCGCAACCTTTCAAGGTCCCGCGCAGTTTGTTGACAACCAAAGTAGCCAACGCTTCGCCGTCTACGTCTTCGGCTACGATTAAGAATTGTTTACCGCTTTGTACGATTTTTTCCAAGATCGGTAACAACTCGTTCATGGAAGAAATTTTCTTATCCGTGATGATGATATACGGGTTTTCCAACACGCATTCCATGCGTTCGGAATCGGTCACGAAGTACGGAGAAATATAACCGCGGTCAAATTGCATACCTTCTACCACGTCCAATTGTGTGGTAGCGGTTTTGCCTTCTTCTACGGTAATGACGCCTTCTGCACCGACTTTTTCAATGGCTTCGGCAATCATATTACCGATTTCGCGGTCATTGGATGAAATGGTAGCGATTTGCGCTTTTTCTTCTTTGGTTTTGACCGGTTTGTGCATTTTGTTTAATTGTTCTTTGGTGGCTTCTACGGCCATTTCAATACCCTTTTTAACAAGGGTAGGATTGGCGCCGGCCGTAATGTTTTTAATACCTTCGGTCAGCATGGCGTTTGCCAAAACGGTGGCCGAGGTGGTACCGTCACCGGCGACGTCGTTCGTTTTGGAGGCCACTTCGCGGATGAGTTGCGCACCCATATTTTCAAATTTATCTTCTAATTCAATATCTTTGGCAATCGTCACGCCATCATCAATAATGAGCGGAGAGCCAAACTTTTTTTCCAGTACCACGCTGCGACCCTTGGGCCCCAACGTTACTTTTACCGCATTGGCTACTTTTTCAATGCCCGATTTCATTTTGGCGCGGGCTTCATCGCCATATACAATTTGTTTTGCCATTTTAATTACCTCTTATTTTTTACCCCAAAATACCCAAGATTTCGTCTTGGTGAATAATCAAATACGTTTCGTCATCTAATTTTACTTCGGTTCCGGAGTATTTGCCATACAGCACGCGATCGCCTTTCTTTACATCCATAGCGGCGCGTTCGCCTTTGTCATTTAATTTACCCAGGCCGACGGCTAACACTTCGCCTTCCATCGGTTTTTCTTTCGCGGTGTCAGGAATGATGATTCCCCCTTTCATCGTTTCTCTTTCAATGGGTTTCACGATTACACGGTCGCCCAACGGTTTAATTTTTACTTCTGCCATATTCCATACACTCCTTTTTTGTTTTGGAATTTAAATTCGGTTTGCTTCGGCGGTGTGTTAGCACTCGCCTTAGCATAATGCTAATTTAGCATATCTGTACATAATTGTCAACCCCTTTCTTTGAGTGCTAAAAAAGAAAAGGTTGTACGAGAACGTGAAAACAGATTATTTCGTAGAGAAAAGCCGCTTCATACGTTGTTTAAACGTAAGCGGTTTGGGCGGCAAGATTTTGATAAGTACGGCCGAGATGTTATCTTGTCCGTCTTTATCGTTGGAGATGCGCACGAGTTGTTTGCATAATTTAACAATCGCCGTATCCATGCCGCCGCGTAAAATGTTGGCCATGTCTTCTTCGGATAGTCCTTTATATAGACCGTCCGAACAGAGCAAAATTACATCGCCTTCTTTGATGGGGAATTTGAGCAAATCAAACTCAATATTCTTTTTGATACCCATGGCGCGTGTCAGCACGTTTTGGATTTTAGAGTGGTCGGCTTCCGCGCGCGTTAAAAGGCCGCGGCGGACTTGCTCGTTTACGAGTGAGTGGTCCGTAGTGATTTGAACAATTTTATCATTGCGGAACAGATACAAGCGCGAATCGCCCACGTGTACGGCGGTGGCACAGTCTTTGTCAAAAATAACACCGGTAAGTGTGGTACCCATCATCTTGTAAATTTCGGAAGATTGGGCGGTGGAATAAATAGCGATATTGGCCAAGTTGGCGGCCATGAGCATTTTACGCTCGGTATAGTCTAATTTAGGAAGGAACGTATCCGGAATTTTCAATTGGCCGTTATTAACTTTACGCACGGTTTCGGCCAAGACGGACACCGCAATATTGCTGGCTACTTCGCCGGCGCTATGTCCCCCCATTCCATCGGCGACAATGCCCAGCCCCAGTGCGGACGAAATAAGCACATTGTCTTCGTTTTTTTCACGAATTTTTCCGATGTCTGTAACGGCAGCAAACTCTATATCAAAGCGGCTCATACGATCTCCTCCATTAGGATGGTGCCCGCACAACTGAGGAGTCCAAAGATATACAGTAACGCAATCAAGAAGAAATACGCGTTGTTGTCTTGGGCGTTATAATTGAAATTGTGAATTGGGAAAGTCATTGCAAAAGTCCATATGCCCAGGGCCAGACGTTCTTTTCCCCCCTGGTAGTAAGGGGCAAGCAGGTGAGCAAAGAAAGCCCGCATTTCTTCACCTAACATGTTGGGTGCAGCCTTTTCAATACGTCCTTGCAGTACTTCGGCCACTTCTTCCAACGGTTTATTAGTAAATTCGTTAGAGTTATCAATGCTTTTGAGGGCCGCATTGGGCGTGGTGACCTCCAACACTTCTTGCAAGTTAGACGAAGTATCAGTATTGTTATTTTTATTGTTACTACGTACATCTGAGAAGCGATTGACTTCTACCCGGGAAATCAACACATCTAATGTGTTCGTGGCGGAGGACACCAAACCGGAAACCGTATAAATCCAAATTCCAGCCACTGCGGCGATCATCAGTAAGAATGGTAAGAGAATGGTATCCTTATTGACGCGGGAAACCAAATAGTAGATAGCACATACGCCACAGAACAACGACGCATAAAACAGGACGGTAAAAAAGATATCCTGGTGGTTAGGCGGGATAGAAAGAGAGGAAGACGCAAACGCCATTCCCATGGAAAAGATAACCAGGGATGAGGCCAACAATCCTTGCGGTAAAGAGCGATTGATGGTCCAACAAAGTGATATCCCCCAAGATAGCGCAAGCACAAAATAACACAGGTAATATTCCGGAGAGAATAGGAATTGAGCCATTTGGTCGATATTTATAAAATGCACGTGCGGCGTAAACAAGCCGGCTAACCAAGACACTACTGCCAAAAACAATAATATAGTAGTAGAGTGAGCAAATGCCCTGATGGCTGACGATGCAAAAATAAGTGCTAATACCACAATGCAGATACCGGTAAACAACATCTGTTGCGGCACATAGGCCGTGGATAATATCGGGGCTAACAAGTTATGGATAAAACCGGCAGCGGGTGATACATAGACGGAGCAGATAGCCCCTAACGCATGAAATACATAAATAATGCCGGCAGCAAAAACGGCCCACAACGGTAAAAAGAGAATTAACGACCCCAGTTTGCGTTTAAATGCACTGGAGATTCCGGGAGCGGCTTGCGTGTTAGTGGCCAGTCCGGTTGGTGCCAGCGGTTTAACAGATTGCGGACGGGAGGGCTCTTTGACTGATTTCTTAATTTGTTTCATTTCCTCGTTCAGTTGCGGCATGAGCGAACTGTTGACCGTAGGTTGTGTATTAGAGGTCGTTGTGTGCCCGTACAACATCCGCTGTGTGCGTAACGTTTGGGTGGTTTTAAGTTCCTCTTTGACTACTAATTTGGGGCTTTCCCCTCCCAGATCAATGGCCTTACCGGCGCTGCCGGATTTGAGGCGCAGTTGATCTTCCGCACGCATTTTGCGGAAATATAAATAGGTTTCTTTGGCGGTCTGAAAACGATCATCCGGATTTTTACTCATTAATTTTTGAATGGCCGGTCCCAACCAGGCGGGTAAATCTTTACGCAACTCGGTGGGATTCGGAACCGGGTTATTAATGTGTTTTTGGATGATTTCAATAGTATTTTTACCGTTGTAGGGAAATTGTCCCGTCAACACATAATACAGACTCGCCCCGATAGAATACAAATCAGCGCGCGTGTCTAAGTTATATCCCAGGGCCTGTTCCGGAGCGATAAAGTACGCCGTGCCGGCCAGTTCGGAAGTTTTAGTTGTACCGGTTTTGTTGACCTTTTTGGCAATACCGAAATCCACAACTTTGGCTTGCCCTTGCGGATTGATTAAAATGTTGGAAGGTTTAATATCACGGTGGATAATTCCTTTGGCATGGGCGGCCTCTAACCCTTGCAAGACGCCGTCAAATAAATCCAGCACGCGGTTTACGGGAAGAACTTTTTCCTTTTTGAGCATGGCTGAAAGCGTTTGCCCTTCCACAAATGACATGACGATAAAATAGTAGCCATGTTCTTTGCCTACGTTATATACGTTGACGATGTTGGGGTGGTCTAATTCGGCAATGGCGCGCGCTTCAGTCAAGAAAAGTTCTACGGCTTTTTTATCGGTAGACAAGGCCGGGCTTAAAATCTTGACGCAAACAATACGGTTTAATGCGCGGTGGCGTGCCCGGTAAACAGCTCCCATGCCGCCTTCGGCGGTTTTTTCTAAAATCTCACATCCGGATATTACTTGCCCCACTAACGACGGAGTTGTACTCATAACTATCCCTAAAAAATTAAAATCGGATTATATTTTACAAAAATGGCTTGATTTTCTATCTTTCAACCATTACAATATAACTAGGAATATCATATCATATTTTAGGTTTTTGCAACAGGGGGCCGCAAAAAATTTGCGGAGAAAATATGGGAGAGAGTAGTTTTTCGGTCTTGCGTGAAATCGGATCCTTGCCTTTAGACAAGCAAGGCGAGATCCGTTTTACTATAGATGTATACCGCACGTTTAGGTATGTTTCTGTCCGTCGGTATATAGAAATGGACGGGCTATCCGCCCCCACACACGACGGCCTGACCCTTACGCCGGAAATTATACAAGTCCTTGTTCCCAAGATTTTGGCCTTGCCGGATAATCCGGCACAAGTGCCAAACGCTAAATTGGGTAAATTTGCCAAACGCGCCGGGATATGCGTGGTGGTGGGTGTTGGTGAATTTAAGGGAATCCGCGGCTTGGCGTTGCGCCAATGGGAAGATGATAAGGGCTGGACCAAAAAAGGGATTTGGTTGCCCTTGGAAAGAATTAAAGAGATTAAAAAGTTATTCCAAGACACATTGGCAGCCTTGAACGAGCAACCGCCGGATGACTTTTAGATAGATAAATTAGTGTGGCAAAAACGGCACGTGAATTTTTTCATGTGCCGTTTTTTCGTCGTAAATTAAAAAGGGCTTGACTTCGTTTTTTTTTTTGCTAGAATTTGCGTGTATTAAATTCCTGTGGAGGGATAGATATGAAAAACAAAAGTAGTTGTAAAGGTGTTTTAAGTTTAAAAGGATTCACGCTCATAGAATTATTGGTCGTCGTCCTCATTATCGGTATTTTGGCGGCGGTGGCACTGCCGCAGTATAAAAAAGCGGTGCTTAAAGCGCGGCTTACAGAAGTAGCAACCACTATGGACGCACTTTTGAAAGGTATGGATATGTACGTGCTAGCAAATGGAGTTCCTAGTGAAAATATTTATGTTACCGACGAATTGACGGTGGACGTGTCGTTTACCAGTTACGATGATAGTGGTAATCATTACAATAAATTGGGAAATTGGCGATTTGGTATTGCTCCGCAAGGAGCATGGATTCATTTGTATGCGGGAACTTGGCTTCATAACGGTTATATTGCCATACGGCGTGAACCCAATAATGGAGTGCAACTGTTATATGCTGTTCCGCAGAATTTGGATGACCGCCGTGTTGTGTGCCAATGGTGGGCGCAAAGCCACAGCGTAGATAGTATCGTCAATGATGATGATTGGTATGGTAACGCTAAAACGATGTGCGCCGCCATCGGCGTGCAGTAAATTTATCCGGCAGAAAAAATTAAAAAACCCGGAGAAGAATTTTCTCCGGGTTTTACGATCTAAAACTTCCTTATTTCTTTACCGGGACTACACCGGCCTTTTCTAACATTTCTTTGGCATTGTCAAAAACCACATCCGGCGAAATGTCGCGCATGCATTTGAAATGTTTTTTGGGGCACTTCTTCCCCCCGTGTAAAGCACACGGGCGGCAAGGCAAATCTTTTACTTCCATCACGCGGTGCCCTTCCCCATACGGGAAAAAGCCCAACTCACGCGTCGTCGGTCCAAAGATAGCTAGCGTGGGCACTTTAAACGCGGTAGCGATGTGCATCGGGCCCGAGTCATTGGTGATGAATAATTTGAAATGTTGCATGAGTGCCATTAAATCGGCCAGACTTGTTTTACCGCACAAACTGGCGGCGTGACCTGTAGAGAGTTGGCAGATTTTCTCGCCAAGGGCGGCATCTTGTTTTCCACCACCGACCAGAACGGCTTGCACGCCCAGTTCGCTTTGCAAGCGGCTGATGAGTTTGACAAAATATTCCATCGGCCAGCATTTAGTCGGCCACGCGCTGCCGGCATGAATACCGACAAGGGGTTTCCCTTCTAAATTAAAGTCTTTCATCAGGCGGTCCACATTTTCTTCGGCAGACGGAGCGTAGTTCATGCTTAGTTTTTCCGCCGTGAAATTTTCTTTGGCGATACCTTGCAAGAGTGATAAGTTGCGCTCCGCATCGTGGATCATCCACGAGAACGGCACAATCTTAGTGTAAAACCAGCGGCCTTCACTCGTGTCAAACCCGATACGTATCGGTACGCGCGAGAGCCAGGCAATCAGCGCACTTCTAAAACTGCGGTGCGGTACGAGCAAAATATCCGCATTTGTTTTTCTAATGGCTTGCGCCGTTTTCCACACGCCGGCAATTTGGTTCCAACCTTTTTTCTCGTTTAAGATAATTTGTGATACCTCTTTTAAGGGGCGGAAAATATCTTGCGTTTGCGGGCGGGTGATGACAACAATTTTGGCTTCCGGAAACAATTTGGCTGTTTTTTGGATAAGCGGAGTGGTGAGTACGCTGTCACCGATAAACGAGGTTTGGAAAATAGCAATCGTATTGATTTTTTTACCGCTGTTTTCCACGTGCTTATAGGCCCAATCGCCCAGTTTAAGTTCGCGGTATTTTACCGGGATATCCCATGCTTTTAAGGCGGCCAAATATTTATCCAAATTATGGCTATCTTTTAACACGGGCGACATTTTGCGGAAGTGCACAAATAAGCGGCGGTCCAGGGAGTTTTTATCGTAGCGGATACGGTTGGGCACGCGGCTAAAGAAACTGAGCAAAATGGTTTTGGACGTAACATGCAAATCCAATAGGTGGGTAAAATTTCCCGCGCGGATTTGGCGCACGTTGGCCCACAAACTCGGCTTAGCCACCATAATTTCGTCAATGTCCGGGTGTCCGGCCAACACTTGGGCAAACTGCGGTTTGACCATCAGCGTAATGCGCGCATTGGGCCAAGCGGCCTTGATGTTTTTGTAAACAGGCGACGATAAAACAATATCGCCCAGGGACGATAAACGAATCACTAGAATATTGGGATTTTGTTTAGTTTGATTTTCGTTCATAGTTTTGTACCAGTTGATTGATTTTTTCTGTTGCTCCTTTAAAACTCAAAGCGGTATTGCGGGCCTTCTGGGCCATATTTTCCAGTTGGGTCGGATCGGCGACCAGACGCAAAACGATGGATTTAAAATTATATTCATTGACAAGCACTCCCCCGCCGTTTTCCAACAAGGCCTGAGCGGTAACAGGGGCATTATAAAAATGTGGGCCAAATAAAACGGTTTTGGATAAAATAGCCGGCTCCAATAAATTGTGTGCACCGCGCGGAGCCACAGACCCTCCCACGAAGGTGAGGGTAGCCCGAGCATATAACGAAGATAAGAGCCCCATTTTATCCACGCACACAATCACGGCATCTTTATTAGGTGTTTCGTCACTCATAAACGCATGTGCAAGCCCGCTCTGGCGCAAGGTCTGGCGGATTTCTTGGCAGCGTTCTAAATGGCGTGGCGCAAAAATAATACGGATGTCTTTTTTTATTAAATCGGGCGCGGCACGGAGCATCATGGTTTCTTCCTGCGGGTGCGTGCTGCCGAGAACCAAAATCGGTTTACCGTTCCACCCAAGCGTAGTAAGCAGTTTGTCCACTTCGGCGGTTTGGGTTGGCGCATCATTTAATGAATCATATTTGACGTTCCCGCATACGTGGATATGCTCAGCCGGAATGCCCAGTTTGCGGTAACGGATGGCATCATTTTCGGTTTGCAAAGCGGCAAACGTAAGCGGGCTTAGCACGCGGGAAAATAAAGGTTTTAACAGTCCATAGGCGCGGGCTGATTTTTCGGAAATGCGTCCGTTGATAAGGGCTACGGGGAGATTTTCACGATGGGCGGCTTCCAATAAGTTGGGCCAGATCTCGCGCTCCACTACGAACAGGCGGTACGGCTTTGCCAGGCGGATAAAACGGCGGCACGACGGGTAAAAATCAAGCGGAACAAGAAGTGCTTGTTTGACAAGCGGATTTTTAAGGGCGGTTTCTTTACCGGCTTGGGTGGAGGTTGTAATTAAAATATCACGTTGGTAAAATTCTTTAAAACGGGAGATGAGTTCGGTGATAGAGCGCACTTCCCCGACGCTCGCGCAATGGAACCAAATAGCCCCTTGGATAATGCTATCCTGTTTTTCCAGTCCGAAACGTTCGCGCAATTCCTGCCCGAGGTGCTTTAGCAACCCCCGGCGGCCGGAAAACAGAAAACTAAAAAATACCCCTAGCGCGGCCAGCGGGAATAACAGGTTAGTAAGTCCTAATAAAAATAAACCCATATACTTATTATATGAAATTTTGCCAAAGAAAAGGCCCCATTTTATATGGAGCCTTAGGAATTTTACTGGTCAATACCTACCAACGTTTTCCCTGAATCATTTTTTTGCCGGTATCCTGTACGTATTGGATAATTTCTTTTTCCATACCGGCCCAAGCACAATCGGTATCAAAGCCGTCTCCCATAAAAGAAGGCCTCCAGTCGCCGTGAGCATCAAAATGATAGTCTAGCAAAATGTGCTTTCCTTCTTTGACACTCTTGGCATTTTGCATACGATGCAAGGGTTCTAATTTAGAATAAAGAGGGCTCTTTTCTGCTTTGGCACGCAACATGGCTTGTTCCAGCGGGTTAAACGGTTTCCCGTTAATATAGGCCCGGGCAAAAATGTTACCGTCTTCTCCCATGTGCGTCAACAAAGTAGTTTGTTGTTGGGCAGCAATGGTAGAGGCTCCACCCCGCGTGCGGTTGAGAAGCTCTGCACCTTTATTGTTGACCTGAATGCGTCCGCCTGCCGGGACAAAGATATTGATACCTTCCCGTTGTGAGGCGGGCAACGCCATAAATTCTTCTAAAAATTGCCCCGAATGGCACGCATCGGATTGCAAATTGATTACCGGAGTTCCGGTTGTTTTACGCAGAGCTTGCAAATCCTTTACAAATTCCTTAGTATAAACACGGTTCGTAGAGCCCGGGTCACCTAGTAAAAAGTAGAACTGTCCTTCGGAATCTATTTCCCCGTGAGAAACCCACTTAACGAAAATAGGTTTATCTGTCTTTTCAGCCTGTTGAAACGCTTGTTGAATACTTTTATAGGATAAATCTCCGCGCTCATTACCGACGAAAGTGGAGATGTAGCCTTCTTCCCTTGGAATTTGGGAAAGTGTATGGTTTTGCTTATACATACCTTGTTCAATGAAAAACCCGTGTTCCGTTGCTTGTGGCGAGCGCAAGGTGGCCGCATGTTGGCGGAACTGCGGAGAACTCCATACGTGCAAATCAGTCACCTCTTGCGGAGTCAAAGAATCAAAATACTTTTCTGCCTGGTCCACACGGGCTTTTTGGGCCGCCGTGAGGGATTTGTTGGCCTTGGCACGGTCCAATGCCGTAGATAATTCTTCTAAAATAGTTTTGGCCTCGCCCGGCGTTTGTTCGGTGATTAAATGCGTGCGTAAACTACCGGGCTGATAGGCACCGGCGTCTTTGCCTGTCGCGGAAACAGGAGGTTCAATTTTCGGCTTAGGCGCAGGTGTGTATGTCGCGCGTAGTTGGGCAAGCGAAGTCTCGATTTCTTGTGCCGATTGATTGTTCATGATACCCTCCAACACTTTATTTTGTTCGTTGACCGCGGCACGGTATTCCCGTTCGGCTTTGGCGAGGGCCTCGGTCTGTTGGGCAGTGGGCGGGGTGCTCATGGAGCGGCGCAATTGGGCAACCGCACTTTTTTTACGTGCTACATTATCGGCCACTTCGTCTACGATTTTTTGGATAGCCGGACCTTCGGCCGCACTGGTTTCTAAGGTGCGGCTGGTTCCTCTAATTTGAACTGTATATTTCCCTCTTTGGGCAGCCGTTTGGGTAAGTGCTGAACCTTGTTGTGTAAGTTCGACTTCCTTAGTCATCTTTACATTTTGCGCACCTTTTTTACCCAAGGCGGAGGTGCCCCCTTCAACTTGATGAGCAAGTTGTCCGGTGGCTTGGGCCTCTCTGGCGGCTCCGGAAAGTTCGCCGGCTCGTTTCATGGCTTTACCCGCATTGTAAATTTCCTTTAACGATTTACCCGTTTTATTGGCGTGTTTAACCGCATGGATAAACACCCGGCACGGTTTGGCAACGGCGGCCAACACACAACCCGGAGGAATCACGAATAAAATGACCGTCGTGGCTATTTTTTGGGATAGTTCTTTGTTGGTTACAAACTGAAATTCACCCGGGTTAGGATTTCTTACTACACAACGGTAATCTCCCGGAGCTCTGATAGCTCCGCTATGATTCGGCATGCCGCCAAAATACCCTAACGCAAGCGCATCCTGGGCTAAGAGATCGTCACGGTTTCTAGCAGTTCCACGATCCCGCTTACAGTATTCTCCCTTTAAATAATTACGTACGTTTTCCAACGTTTGGGCAGAAAAATATTTGTTACGTTGAGGGAAACGGCCTATCTCAATATTTCCCCGTAATTTTAGGAGATAGTTATCGCTGTTTGACCATTCAGCCAGTAAATGCGGCGTTAAATACGCTTTGGAATTTTTCGTCTCAAATACAACCGGATACTGTGCCACCAATTCGGTTAAATGAATTAAAAATGCATCTTTAGGATCGGTGGGTTGATAACGTCTCTTTTTGCCATATTTATCTACATAACTTTGCACAGCAGTGCGCATGCCCGTCGGGCTTTGGATAATAGCTAATGCCGGGATAATATTTTCGCCAATGGTTTTATCCGATTCAAACCCGCCGTAATTTTGCTTAGCCGCCCCCGAAATGCGTTGTACAATTTTATTTGTGAAATCTTTATTCTTGCCATAAGAACTGGCATATTTACCCGCAATAGCCAACGTCAACATGGACGCTCCGCGAATCTCACATTGAGTTCCTTTGCAGGGTTCGTATAAGTTTTTATACAAAGCGTTAACCGCCCGTGCAAAATCTTGATTGGAAATCGTACCTTGGACGATATTATCTTGCAATACGGTCAACTTGTATACGTTGTTTTCTGCCAATACTTTTTTGGCTAATTCACTAAATTCCTTTTGTAAATCAATAATAATCAAGCCGTTTAATTCGTCTACAAGCGCCTTATATTGATCCACCAATTCATTGTATTTTTTGGTTTGTTTCTTGGATTGCGCCTTGCTCATCGCATTAAAGGTTTCTTCCATCTGCTTTAATTTTGCAGTGATAACTTTTTTGGTGGCCACTTCTTCCTTGGTTGCTTTATCCACGGCCTCATACCAATTTTGGCGCTGTTGCATACTAACGGTTTGGGCAGCAATCTGGTCCGATACTGCCTCTTGCCGTACGGTGAGTTCAGGTGTTCTTTCCGGCGTAACTGGCCCGGCAAAAACCAACCCTGTATTGGACATAAGTAGGGAGAACGTCACTAAATAACAAAGAACACAACGCATGGAATAGTTCATAATGGGTACCCTTAAACAATAAAAACAAAAGATATTTCTCTGCTGAGAATATCACAGCAAGAAAATCTTATACATATAGTGTAAGGGAAAAAAGTATTTTTTTCAAGAGTGATTTAGTTTGTTTTTGAAGCGGAATTATCCTGAGTAGGTTGTTCGCTTTTCTTAAACAAATTACCAATGGCCTTAACAGTGGCTTTAGCGGCTTTGGCCGTATCCTTTACGGTCGTTCTGGCTACTTCCGAAGTAGTCTTGGTGGCCCCTGAAGCAACAGAAGTCGCCGTGTGGGCCGTTCCCGTGACGGCTCCTTTGGCGGTTTTATAACTCAAAATTCCCCCCACCACCGAGGTAACGGTATTGAGCACATCCACTTTGCCGGACGGATCATCCATCGTACCGCTGATTTTTATGACAATCGGCGTTTGTTTGGTAAGCAAGGTGGCCGAGGCCTTCATATCAAGAACATTGGTTACAAAATTAGCCGTTCCGGTAGCGTTAATGTTGGTAAGGGCTGATTCAAACGTTGTTGTGTCAATATTCATGACGCCTTGCGTAAAGGTATATTTTCCTTCGGCTTTTGTCATGGCAATTTCCCCTTTTTTGGCTTGCGATTCGGCCTCAAAAAGGTTCAAATTCAATTTCTTGCCTACTTTGTTAAGTAACCCAAGCGGAAGTAGTACAACCCGTGCGATTTTGCTTTGTTTGAGCAGTTTTTCCATATCGGTAATGGCACCGGGTTGTAATTCAAACGAGATGGTCCCATCGGTTTTTTGCATATTGGCACTTACATTTTTAAGAGATGCCTGTAGCGAAACGCCATCCGTACGGAAGTAGGGGATGGATACCGGCCCGAGCGTCAAATCGGCCCGAATGTTCATGTATGTTTGGGCGGTTTCGGCAGCCGGTGCGGCTGAAGTTTCCGACGATGATTTTTCTTGAGAGGAATTTTCGCCGGAAGACGGAAATTCGGTCAAGGTAAGTTTATCTAACTGCATTTTCAATACAATATCCAAAACGTCTTTAACGTTCTTATACGCAAACGATGCCGTGAATTTTTCCCCATTAAGCCGTCCGGTTAGCGACGAACAGGAAATATTATCCAGGGAGGCAATCTTGATCGTACCGTTCGTTTCGGTGAGTGTAAACGGCGGATATAACGCACTGATATCACGCAATGCCAAAGAGCCGTTAATATCTTTTCCGTCATTTTTGTCACTGGCTGTAAAAGTAGCAGACAGTTTGCCTTTCGGGTCAAACCCCGTATCATCGGTCATTTTAACCAGTTGGGCAATGTCCGCTTGCAGTTTCCCGCGCAGATTATATGTCGTATTTGCACCGCCCCAGTTCACATTTCCATCAGTTGTAATGGCACTATCCAGTACGCGCAACGCGGCGTTTTGAATGGTAGCGGTAGAATTATCCAAATCGGCATTGGCTTGTAATTCAAGCGAAATCGTGGGCAAGGTAAAATTCGGCAAATCGGGGGCAATATCAACCAGTGCGGTATTATCTAACCCGTTGATACTTCCCTTTAGATTGGCTTGCGGATCTTGTAAATTTTCCACTTTACCCTGCAACGCAAATTGGATGTGTTTGTAAGATAAGGCCGCCTGAACAATCTCTACATAGGCCTTTTGCCAGTCCCCTTCGGCTAAAAATACGTTCAGATTGATGTTGACGGGTATAGAGAAAGTTACGCCGCCTTTTTCTTGTGTGTGGCTGATCAGAGAAATATTTACCGGGAAAGGGGCCGCATCGGTTACATTGGATAGTTGAATATCCACATCTTCCAACGCGCTGGATAACCCCGTTTGAGCATCCTTATAATAAAAATCACAATCGTGCACTTTTAAAAAACGCGCCGTAACCACAAAGGATTCACTATCGGAAGTTTCTGTTTGTTCCGTTGGCGCGGGCGTGTCTGTCGGTTCGCTGGCGACTAAGGAATCAAAATTAAAAGAACCGTCCTTGTTTTTTTGAATAAATACATCCAGCCCGTCTATGCGAACCGTACCGATTTCTACCCGTTTTTTTAATAACGGCCACAAAGCGGCTTTGGCTTCTACGCGGTCGGCTTTGATAAAAGTACCTTGTTCAAAGGAATTTTCTTCAGAGAGAGCAAAATTGGTCAGCGTAATACCCACTAAGTTAAACGATACCGAGTCAAATTTAATTTCGCGGTTCCACGTTTTTTTAGCATAGTCCAAGGTCATTTGTTTGACTTTTTCCGGCGGGAACATCATCCGTAAGGTAACAAGTCCGCCTACGGCGGCAATCAGCCCGACTAAACACAAAATAGTTATTATTTTAATCAGTTTTTTCATATTTATTTTACCGGATCGTTTTTACCGGGTTTGGTAACCTCTGCTTCTAAAATAATTTTGGATGAGGGCAACTGTTGAGCACGGAATTTTTGCAATTCCTGATGTATCCGTAATAACACCCATACCACAAAAGCGCCATCGTCGGCAATTCCTAAAAGCGGGAGGACATCCGGCACCAGATCTGCCGGGCTCATTAAATAGATTCCACAAACTATTACCCAAAGTAAAGTCCCCCACGGCATTTTATATTTCCCGCGCAAAATGGCAAAAATCATAGGGAAAATCGTTTTGATATCGGCTAACAATTCGGATGGTTTCATGGATATCTCCTTCAACGTGACCTATTTAAAAATAAAAGGAGCGCATACGTCCAACCGCTCCTGGGTGAATCGTGTTAAAAATACATACCGTTTCCTAGCGGGACATTTTAATGGGGGTAGTGTCGTCATCTTCATCAGAAGGATTGGTTTTTTGACGGGATTTGGCCTTTTCCTGTTCCCACTTAAGCCGGTCATTCTCCATCTGTTTGGCCATGGCGTCATCAAACAAAATGGTCGGCATACGATCTTCTTCCGCGTACTGTACGATGTCTTCCGGCTTGGGCTGATACACTTGTTCTAAATGTTGGGTGAGCGTATCATCTTCATCCTGGCTTTTTACCGAAGCCCGTAAAATTTGCACTTCTTGTACAGTTCCCGCTTGTTCGGCGGCTGGGGCCTCCGTTGGGGTTTGAGAGGTTACTTGCGCCTGCGGCAAAGCAGAAGGCACACTGCCGCGGTTTTCCCGGTAGTCTAAATTCAAGAAAACGAGTACTATGTAAGACATCATAGAGAAAATGATCCCTATGCCAAAGAAACCAAATGCTGCCAGTACAGCAATCCAAATGCCTGAAAGTTGGGCTAAGTTAAAAGATTCGGCGAAGTAAAGCGGAATAGCCACATATAATCCGTACCCTACGCCTCCAATTATACCACCGCCAACTATCAATACTGTCACTAAGGCCGCCGATACGTAAAGCCAGTGTTTGCTTGTCAGTTGCCAACTGTATAAGAACGCTTGAACCGGGTTTTGTTCCCGTGCGGCAATGGAAATCGGCGTGAATAGGAAACGTACCAAACAAAATAAACCCAGGAGTACAAACGGAAATAAAACTACTTTGGACTGCAACCCACCCATCATATTGACGATAAAACCCACAGATAGCACGATGATGGCAACTATTAACAGGAAAATAATCGTATACAACGTAGGTAATACGGAAGCGAAAGCAATATCGGACAAAGACAAATTATCATTTTCAGCCCGGGTCGTAAACAATTTGATAAGCATAACGCCCAATAACGAGGTATATAATCCTATCAACCCTGCGATAATCAAAGGAGGCACGTTGAGCAACAATAAGGCATATAGGCCCCCCACACCTACAATAGCCAACAATACCAATACCAACAACACGCTAAACGTGCGGTTCATGAGGGAAAAACTTTTAAACAACAAAACGATAAAAGAATGGGATTCTTTGATGTCCATAATTATATTCCTATTACAAATTTTATTATATCAAAAATGTGCCATAAACGGAAAATCTTAAAACCGTTGGCGTAGTGCTTGTGCGGCGGCAAATCCGCTGGCCCAGGCCCAGTGCAAATTAAACCCACCCAGGTTTCCGGTTACGTCTAAAAGTTCCCCGGTTACAAATAATCCCGGCACGCGGCGTACTTCAAAAGTAGCGGGATTGATTTCCCGCGTATCTATGCCGCCGGCGGTGGCCTCGGCCTTTGTATATCCGGCAGTACCTACGGCCTTAAATAAAAAGTGATTGACCCGTTGGGCCGCGGCACGTAATTGCTCACGGGTTGCATTGGCTAACGGGACGTCCCAAGGCGCGAGCCATGTTTTAGCCACATGATGCGGCAAAGCCGGAACAAAAGCACCGGAAACGGTTTTAGATGAGTTTTTCTGTGCGATTAAAATTTCTGCGGCGTTTTGACGGGGCAAAAAATCAATTTCTACCGGGCTATCCGGTTGCCAAAATAGGGATAAGCGCAATACCGCCGGGCCGCTAATACCTTCGTGCGTAAAAAGGAGCGGTCCTTCAAAACGTTTCTTACCTTGCCGGAGAATTACCGGTACGCTGTTGCCTGCCAGTTCCTTCCCTAACGGACGTAACTCTTTGGGGAATGTCAGTCCGCACAAAACGGGCCGTTGGGGAATAACGGAAAGCCCCAGTTTACGGGCGATTTTAATTCCAAAACCG
>CACXER010000061.1 GCA_902766765.1 uncultured Elusimicrobium sp.
ACCACCGATGGCGGGCGGGTCGGCATTGGACAAATGATTGCCGGCGATAATAAGCGCCCCTGTTTTAGGGATATTTTCCAATCCCTCCACTTTAAAATCGTGACAGGTTTTGAAATAGAGCCTCGCAGACCATTTTACCAAATTAAGAAGCGTCATGGGGAATTTTCTCCAACACAGCATCAATAACTTGCTGTAAATTTAACGACGAAGTATCAATAATAATAGCATCCTCAGCCGGTTTTAACGGGCTGGCCGCCCGATTTTTGTCGCGGTAGTCGCGTTCTTCAATCAGGCGTAAAATCTCGTCATAATTGGGATGTTCGCCGGCTTCTTGCAACTGTTTAAAACGGCGGTTGGCACGTTCCTTAGCGGAGGCGTCCAAATAAAATTTAATGTCCGCGTCCGGGAAAACAACCGTCCCGATATCGCGTCCTTCCATCACAATACCGCCCGGTTCACCGACTTCGCGCATTTTTTCGGTAAGTACCCGGCGCGCTTCGCGGTTGGTAGATACTTGACTGGCCACGTTACCCACTTCTTCCAAGTGAAGTTTAGCCCCTAAATATTCGCCGTCTACAAACATCTTAAGTGTCGCATCGGGTTGGCGCGCAAACGTAAAACGCATGGCGCGCACGGCGGCTAATACACCATCGTGATCGGCTGGATCAATGTGTTTAGCAAACACGGTATAAGCAAGCGCGCGGTACATTTCCCCCGTGCTTAAAAACCCGTAGCCCAATTTGGCTGCTACGGCTTTGCCCACCGTAGATTTGCCTGTTCCGGCCGTTCCGTCAATAGAAATTAAGAGTCCGTTAGTTCGCATCGTAATTACTCCGCCGCCGATAAACTATCCGTCACCCCGCGAATGGCTAACATAATAGCATCGGGGCTGGTGGCCGCACTTTGTGCCGTTTCCAAATCAATTTTTCCTTCCTTATAAAGTTTGGCGAGCGATTGGTCAAACGTGTTCATACCATAGAATTCGCCTGTTTGCATGACTTTTTGTAAGTCGCTTGGGCGGTTTTCCAAAATCAGTTTGCGGGCTTGCGGCGTAGAAACTAAAATCTCTACCGCCGGGCACATTCCGTTGCCCACTTTCGGCAATAAACGTTGGCAAACAATCCCGCGGATAAGTTCAGAAAGTTGCAAGCGGATTGCGTCGTGTTGTTCCACTGGGAAAGCATCCACCAGGCGCGAAAGCGTTTGGGTAACGTTGACGGTGTGCATCGTGCCGAGCACCAATTGCCCCGTTTCCGCGGCGGCGATAGCGGCTTTCATTACTTCCGCGTCGCGTAATTCCCCGATCAAAATTACATCGGGATCTTGACGCATGGCTGCACGCAAAGCGCTGGTGTACGAAGGGGTATCTATCCCCAATTCCAACTGGCTCACAACGCTGCACGCATCGTTGTGAATAAATTCCACCGGGTCTTCAATGGTTAAAATATGGTTGGCGCGCGTTTGGTTGATATGGTCTACCATGGCCGCCAAGGTAGAAGATTTACCGGAACCGGTCATACCGGTTACGAGCACAAGTCCGCGGCGGTTATCGGACATTTTGCGCAAAACATCTCCGGGTAAAGACAAATCTTCAAACGAAGGAATTTTGTATGGAATATGACGAATTGCCATACAATATTTACCCATCTGACGAAATACGTTAAAACGAAAACGTCCGTACGATTTGGCATCCAACGAAAAGTCCACCGTGTTATATTGCTCAAAAATTTTCCGTTCACGTTCCCCCATACACGCAAATGCCATTTTTTTGGCATCGTCGTTAGAAACGAAACTATCTTCAATCGGTTTCATTTGCCCGTTCAAGCGCACATACGCATTGGAATTGCCGCGAATATGCAACCCGCTGGCTTTGTTATCTACTACCGTACGAAGTAAACTTTGTAATCCTACCGCCATATTGTTCTCCTGTTACGCTCTGTTTTTTTTACGACGCAAAAACGCCGGAATCATCATTTCATCTTCCGGTTCCGTGACCCGTTCTTTTTCAAACGAAGAAAATATATCCAGCGTCGGTTTGGAAACCGGCGAAACCTCGCCTTTCGGAAGCGGTACACGCCCGCGGAACATATTGGCTTTTTCCGCACTGAATCCCGTAGCGATCACGGTAACTTTAAACGCCCCCGCCAATGACGAATCGTACGTGTGTCCGAACATGATAATAGAATCGTTACTGGCGTACTGGCGAATTAAATTCATCACTTCGCCTTGTTCTAACAAGGTCAAATTTTCTTCGGCCGAAAAGTGTACAATAAATCCTTTGGCGCCGCGAATATCGGCGTTTTCCAACAGCGGCGAAGAAATGGCTTTTTTAACAGCCGCCAAATGACGGCCCGGCCCGCTGGCTTCGCCAATGCCAATGAGTGATTTATGCGAGTGGCACATCACTTTGCGGATATCGTTAAAATCAATGTTTACTTCGCCGGGTTGTGTGATAACTTCGGAAATCCCTTTGACCGCTTGCAACAACACTTCATCCACCATTTTAAATGCATCACGCGAAGAAGTCTCCGGGTCAATGTTAGCAAACAATTTTTCGTTCGGCACGATGATCATAGAGTCCACATATTTGGACATTTCTTTAATACCTTCGTCGGCTTGTCTTTCGCGCACGTATCCTTCAAAATTAAACGGCCGCGTAACAACGCCGATAACAAGCAGGTCATCTCCGTAGAGTTCTTTGGCCAATTTCGCCAAATACGGGGCAACACCTGTGCCGGTGCCGCCGCCCATACCGGCTGTGATAAATAACAAATCACATTGACCGATAATCAATTTCAATTTTTCTTTAGATTCTTCCGCCGCCAGTTTACCACGTTCCGGATCTCCGCCAACTCCTAATCCTTTCGTAATTTTTTCCCCCACCTGTACCAGATAAGGGGCTTGGTTACGGCGCAAGTCCTGCGCGTCCGTATTGACGGCAATAAAGTCTACATCTTTGAGTTTGGAAGCCACCATGTGGTTGATAGCATTTCCTCCGCCACCACCCACTCCGATTACTTTTATCTTGGCCTTTTTAGATTCAAACGAATTGGCCGGCATGAATAAATCTCTGGTCATACTTTCCTCTTATCAACCACCGAAAATATCTACCCCTTTGAGCCATCTGCCCAGTTTGCCAAACATAGAACCGCCTTTTTCGTAAGACGACCGGGCAAAATCTTGCCCCCCCATCAGGGAAGCCGCGTAAATGGCCACCGACATAGCCGTACTGTATTGCGGGTCAAAAAAGGCCTCATCGCTTGTAATAAGTTCGCGCTGAACCGTACCGCGGCGCACTTCTTTGAGCCCTAAAATATTGACACAATGTTCCGTAATGCCCGGCATCAGCGAACCGCCACCCGTCACTACACCTACCACCGGGAAATTTCTATATCCCGAGTTATCTACACACTGGGCCACCTGTTCAATCAATTCTTCCACGCGCGGTTGAATAATATCCAACACATAACTCTTTTTGATATTATGCGTGCTCCGCCCGTCTAAAGACGGAACCGGAATTTCCCCTTCTTCATCCAAAAACGTGGGGAAGGATACACCGTATTTTTCTTTAATTTCTTTGGCATGCGTGCGAGATGTATGTAACAAGCGGGAAAGGTCACTGGTGATTAAGTCGCAACCGTAGGGAATATCGCGAGAAAATTTCAAGATACCGTCAATGTAAATACCGACGGACATTGTCTCGCCGCCCAAATCTAAAATAAGTGCCCCGATTTCTTTTTCTTCTTGGGTAAGCACACAATCGGCGAGCGGCACCAAACTGTAAAATGTATCGTCAATTTTATAGCCGGGACGCTGAATGGCTTTGGCTAAATTATTGATGTGTGTGGAAGAACCGGTTGTAATGTGAACATCTACTTCTAACAAAGAGCCTTCCATGCCTTCGGGATTAGAAATACCGCGTTGCTTATCAATGGAATAACCTTGCGTAATGACATTGACGATTTCGTTATCGTTTTTGATAGGCATGGCTTTGGCATTTTCCACAGCCAGTTCCATATCAGCTTGGGTAATTTCCTTATCCATGCGAGAAATGTTATACGTACCGTGATTGCTAAACGATTCCAAATGTGCCCCGCGCATCCCGACAAACAAATTGCCGATATCACGGTTACACTCCCGTTCAATACTACCCAAAATGTGCGTTACCGAAGCGGAAGTTTCGCGGATATCAGATACCATTCCCCCACGCAATCCTTTACACGGCACACTACGTCCTGCAAGCACTTTGAGGGTATTGGTTTCCGTATCGTGGGCAACAGCAACACACGTCATTTTGCCGCTACCGATATCTAATCCTGCAATCAAATTGGGTTTGGCCATAATGTTCACCTACAAAAATATGAATAAATTTTAGTATAAAAAACGGTTTTAATCCAGCCGTCTTGCTCTTATTATAAAACTTACAGAGACTTTTGTGTTAAAAAAATTTTTCCATTTTCAAAAAATTGGAAATTTACTACAAACGGACCCGTATATTTTTTACGAGCTACCGCCAACACTTGTGCTGCACGAGTTACTTTTTGTTTAAGCCGGCTAGCCGGTCCAAAATCCACTTCCGTACCGTCGGGTAACGACATTCGCACGGTTTGGTTCGTCAGGTTCAATTGCAAGGTTGTAAATTTTAATTCTTGCTGAAGTTTCAACGTGCTTTCCACCACGTCTATATATTCGGCATTCAATTTATCGGGGACATCGCCGGCCAGTTCCACGCGGGGAACATCCGTTACTGACGGATGAGGGTCGGCATAGATGGTGCTATCTCGGTCAATATACTGCGTCTTCCCATCGGGGCGGATAAACTGTGCCAGCGGTACACGATGTTGGGCTGAGATAGTTAGTTTTCCGCTCCATAGTCCTCGTTTCACGGAGACATTGGTCAGCATGGGATATTGTTGTAAAATTTTTTCCCGCAAGGCAACGGCTTGTTTAATGGGAAACGCTTGATGTTGATACGGCGCAGCCAGAGCGGTAACTTGGCGGAGCAAATCACCCTCCAGACCAACTACTTCCATGGTTTTGACCCGCCAGCCCTCGACGCGGATTTGACTAAGGCGTTGGTACAGTTTACTGCCACCTACAAAACCACCCCATAGCACACCGCCCAGTAACGTAAACAGTATAATTAGTTTTACAAAAAATCGCGTCCCTGATTTTCGTCGGGCCGACTTTCTTGCTTTGTGTAAAGCAATCGTCGGTCTGCGAGAATAGTTACGCGATTTTATCATAATACAACTCAAAAAGTAATGGGCGGAAAGGGACTTGAACCCTTAAGGACTTTCGTCCATACGGTCCTGAGCCGTACGCGTCTGCCAATTCCGCCACCCGCCC
>CACXER010000062.1 GCA_902766765.1 uncultured Elusimicrobium sp.
ACAAAAAACCGCCAAAGAACTTAAAAAAGCCTGCGCTTTTGTAAAAGAAGAAAGCAAAAAAGGTGCTAAATTTTTGTTCGTCGGCACGAAGAAACAAGCGCAAGAAGCCATCCAAACCGAAGCCGCTCGCTGCGGTGCGTATTGCATCCACGAAAAATGGCTCGGCGGAACGCTCACCAACTTCCAAACCGTCAAGAAATCGGTGGAAAGACTCAACGAACTTGAAAAATGGGAAGCCTCCGGTGTATTCAAAGCCATTTCTAAAAAAGAAGCCAGCCGCTTGACCAAAGAAATGGTACGCTTGCAAAAATTACTCGGCGGAATCCGCGATATGAAAGTTCTGCCCGACGTAGTTTTTGTCATTGACCCGGTAGACACCGCCGGTGCCGTACGTGAATCTTACACGCTGGGCATCCCGGTAGTAGCCGTGTGCGATACCAATGCCGATCCGGATATGATCAGCGTACCCGTGCCCGGTAACGACGATGCTGCGCGTTCCATTAAATTATTCTGCGCTGCGATGGCCGACTCTATTTTAGAAGGCCGCGCCGAAGTGGAACCCAAACAAGCCGAGGAAACTGCGGTTGCTGAAAACCCGGTCATGGCTCAAGCATTTGAAAGCGCTATGTTAGCCGCCGAAGAAGAAGCCCAAGCGGAAGAAGAAACCGCTAAAGCCGAAGAAGTAAAACCTGCTAAAAAAGCGGCTAAAAAAGAAGTGGAAGAAAAAGCGGAAGAAGTAAAAGAAGAAGCCGAGGAAGCAAAACCGAAAGCCAAAAAAACCACCGCTAAGAAAACCACGGCTGCCAAAAAACCGGCTGCTAAAAAAACGACCACCGCTAAAAAAACAACCGCCAAAAAAACGGTTGCCAAAAAAGCGGAAAAAGCCGAAGAAGCCGAAGAAGCCAAATAACTTTGTCTTGCGGGAAGTTCCCGAAAGGGGACTTCCCGACGGACTAGCCGCAAGTTAGGAGAAATGAAAATGTCTTTAATGGACGATATTAAAAATTTAAGAGAAAAAACCGGCGCAGGCATGATGGATTGCAAAAAAGCCCTCATGGAATGCAACAACGACATGGAACAAGCCGTTGTGTATTTGCGCAAAAAAGGTCTTGCCGCCATGGCTAAACGCGCCGACCGCGATACCAAAGAAGGCCGCGTCAGCGTCAAAACCGACGGCAAAAATATCGCGATGGCGTACCTCGGTTGCGAAACCGACTTCGTCGCCAAAACCGATGACTTTATTAAACTGGCCGATGAATTGGCTGACTATGTACTCAAACACCCGGGTGTAGATTATATGTCCGATGAGTATATCAAAGGCCAAATCACCGAACGCGCGCCGAAATTCGGTGAAAACACCGCGCTCAAAGGGGCTTATAACTGGACCCCGGCCGAAGGTTCTGTGATGGCCTATTACGTACACTCGGACAATAAAAAAGCCTCCATTTTGGAATTGGCTATCAAAGGTAACTGCGACAAAGCCGCCGCTACCGAAATTGCCCGTGGGCTGGCCATGCACACCGTCGGTATGCAAAGTGGTTGGGTAGATGCAAAGGATATCCCGCAAGAAGTTATTGACCGGGAACTGGACATCTATCGCACCCAAGCGCAAAACGAAGGCAAACCGGCCGCGGCCATTGAAAAAATGCTCCCCGGTAAAGTCAAAAAGTTTGCCAAGGACAACTGCCTTTTAGAACAACCCACGATTAAAGATAACAAAAAAACCGTGGCGGATTACTTAAAGGAAGAATCCAAAAAATTAGGTTGCGAACTGAGCGTTGTACGCTTTGTACGTTTCTAGTTGAAAGCCCCTCGCAAGAGGGGCTTTTTTTTGAGCCCGTATGTTTTCCTCATGCGGACTAAAGAAAAAGCCTTTCCCGCAATGTGTGGATTTGTGCTACAATAGTAAAAACACCAGTTAGGAGAATACTATGTCCCCCACCAAGAAAAAAAGAATTTTATTAAAACTCTCCGGCGAGGCCTTGACTGCCGAAGGGCACCGCGGCATTAATCCGCAAGCATTAAAAGAAATTGCAGTGGAAATTGCTGATGCCTACAAACAAAGCAACTGCGAACTAACTATCGTTATCGGCGGCGGAAACATTTGGCGTGGCGTGCGCGACGGGGGCGGAGTGATAGACCGCGTCAACTCTGATAGTATGGGAATGCTCGCTACGGTCATCAACGCAATTGCGTTACAGTCCGCCATTGAAGATGCCGGTGTGCCGACTCGTGTACAAACTTCTATCAACATTTACCAACTGGCTGAAGCGTTTGTGCGCCGCAAAGCCATGCGCCACTTGGAAAAAGGCCGTATCGTCATTTTTGCGGGCGGTACAGGGAACCCGTTCTTTACTACGGACAGCGCGGCGGCGTTGCGCGCGTCCGAAATCAATGCGGACGTTTTATTAAAAGCCACGCAAGTTGACGGCGTGTACGACAGCGACCCGCGCAAAAATCCGGACGCAAAACTCATCCGCAAAATTTCCTATGCCGAGGCCATTGCCAAGCGGCTGCAGTTTATGGACACCGCCGCGCTGGCCCTGTGTATGGAAAAGCAACTGCCGATTCAAGTGTTTAACTTACACGTAAAGGGTAACATTAAAAAGGCCCTCTGCGGCGAGGAAATCGGCACCGTGATTTATTAAATATGCGTCAAAAATCCGTTATATTTTTTAAAAAAAAATCCAAAGTAATTGGTAGTATTCTTATCATTTTCTATCTGTCCTGTTTTATATTATTTTTTATCCTAACTTTGGATGCGATTGCCTATAAGAATGTTCGTGCCACATGCCATATGATGTTTCCTCTCATGGGTATATTTGCTATATTGCTATGGACTGAGTTAGGTGCTTCGTCTCAGAAACCAAGGATAATCTTAGCCATACGAAATGACGGTATTCATTATTACCCCATCTATCATCAAGATTTGTTGGAAAAATTTCCAATTCATGTAGTTTTTCCTTGGGCCTGCATACACCATATCGGCCCTTCCACTTGGTGGCAAAAATTAAACTATGGAAATAGATTTTGTTTTCTTCTTGAGTTTCATTCTACCAAGCAACTACTTAATTGCCAAAAAAATCCGTACGCTCGTCAGTATTTAAAACGCCGGATATATTGGGGAAACTCTTTTAATATTAGCACGATTGGCATGGGAATATCTTCCAACAAAATCATTAAACTTATTCAAGATCGGCGTACAAAAAATAGCGACACCCGCAGAATTTACTAAAATAAACCGTAAAAATCCCCGGAGTTATCTATAAGAAAAACACCCGCCACGAACAATGTAGCGGGTGATTTTTGATACAAAAACGTACGCTCTTACTGCGCCGGGTCTGCTTCCGGCTCCGGCGAAGATTCCGGCAACGTAACGGGCGGCAACGGATTGAGTAGCGATTGCCCGTCCATCAGATGCATTTGGAAACCGCTTTGTCCATTCCCTTGCAACGGATTGTGCAAGAGCGGGGAGGTCAACGAAGGCGTATCCAATTGGAACGTGGTTTGCAACGTCGGGAGTTGAATGGCCCGATTCCCGTTTAAAGTAGACTGGTCATAGATACCTTTTTGTCTAATCAATAAACTTGCATCCGCCCCCAACACTGTTCCGACGAGTGCCGGTTTAAGCAACCGCGTTGGAGCAGTGACTACCGGTCTAACATATTTCAAACCGTTCAGTTCGGCCAGCATCACCATTCCTAACCCGGTAACGTAAGCCATCAACGGAATACTCGTCGTGTGTTTGGCAGCCTCTACTTCGCTTTCGCCGTCAATACCTTCTTCCGGATTGCCGGTCTTTAATTGATTGGCAAAAATCGCAGGAATCGCCGGCAATGCTAAACCAAAGTTACCCGCCGAGTATACGGTCATAGCCGTTTTTTCATCTATCGCCGCCGCCCGGGCCGCACCCTCTAAAGATTCGTTATAGCGCGATACGGAGCCAAGCAATAATTTTTGGTTATATTGGAAGATGTTGGCAGTACCTGTACCAATCATCAGCCCGCTTAAAATACCCAACGGGATGTTATCCGCGTCGCTGGTGGCAAACAAAAGCCCGCCTCCCAACGCCAACGCCGCCGAGTTCCACACACCTTTATTGAAAGCGCCTTTACGACCAAACTCAATGGCTTTAATACCTTTACCGCTCCAGCGCCATATTAATTGCGGAATAGCCGTACTGAGAGCCGCCCAGAATTTGGCAGAAGCGCCAGAGATGTTCTCACCTTTAGAGTTCTTTATTTTACCCCATTGGTCTCTATCCCAAGCGGATAAACCTTTGAAGTATACATATCCTTCTAACGAACTCATCAGCGTAATACCGGCAACATACGGCCACACTTCCGGTTTAGCAAGCACTTTCCACGGTTCTTTAAACGGCTTGCGGCCGGCGGCACGCATTTCGCTGAAGAAAGCGGGATTGGCTTTTTTCGGAATGAACATCCGCAACCCGGCCGCCGTCAGTAAGGTAGCCCCTAACATGTACGGATAAGAACCAGAGAAATCAACATTATTATGTTTGGCCCAATAGGCAACGGCCGGCACGAGCGAGGTACTCATTGCCCCAATACTCTTACCCATCATGGAAATGATTAAACTGCCTTTACTCGTTTCGTAGGCCTTTACTACCAAGTTGGAAGAGGCACGTACGCCTGTGGATGCCAACCCGGTCAGACCCGCGTTGAGTAACAAACTCCACGCCGGGGCAGAAATATGATCTTTACCATCTTCCCCTTTGACAATACCATGTCCGCTCCAACCGGTACCCATCGCCATAGTCAGTGAAGCACCAGCGAGCAACAACGAGGAGTTCAGCACGGTACGCGCACCAAAACGATGTACAAGCGGCGTAAGTAACGGCGCTAACGGGGCGGTAACATACGGCAGCGTCAACCCGGCCAACGTACTCAACACCGGCGACCATCCGGCTTCTTCCAACGTCATCGTTAAAGCACTGGCCGCCGCACTGTAACTGAGCAAGTTCACCGCCATCGGGAAAGCGAGTTTATGTCCGGTTTGGTCTATGCGCAAGGCACCGGAACTGGTTTCATTCAAGGCAAACAGTTTTTCCAAGAACGGCAATTTTTTGCCTCTCATTACATTTCCAAAAGCCGTTTTAGGAATAGAAATTTCCTTAAATTCATCCAACGTACGGATCAATGTGCCGTCCACATTAAAAAGGTGGATCTTGCCGTCTTTGAATACCAATTTAGCGGCAGGATTTTCCCCTTGCAACATTTTTAGTAATTCCGCGTCGGCTTTAATACCCGGGTTAAATCCTACGTGCACGAGCGGATTGCCGGCGGCATCATAGAGAGGCACGGTCACGACGTTTTTATCCAAGGCAATGATTCTTTCCGGAGAAAAGAACCGCGCCAGTTTGGATTGGTTATTTTCGCGCACCAACTTCACCCACATTCCGTTAAACCCTAACGAAATGTTTTCTTCACGGACGAGCGCACCTAACGCTTCCAGTTGGTCCATCGGCAAGTACGCTTTGAAAGTTTTAGCCATTTTACCGTTGAGATATAACACACCATCTTCCACCGCAATATCTTTGATGGGAATGATATTGCCTTTTTTATCCCGTAAAGTCAGTGTGATGCGTTTTGGATTGAGCGGGGTTCCGCCACCACCGTCTTTGGTAAAGCCCGGCCAGCCGCCCTCTTTCCAGTAGTTTTTAATGCCGCCCCACGCTTTGATGGCAGGACGTTTGATAAACGCGCCATAGAAATCGTGGAAGTTGGAAATTTGCGGAGCGTCTAACGTGGCCGCTTCAGCGGAACTGCGCCACGCCGCACGCGTATACGCTAAATCTTGCGCCGTCCACGGGCCTCTTACTCCACCCCGCGGAGTACCGGCACGGGTAGCGGCTCCACCGAACTCGGCTGCTGTCGGATTTTCAAAGTGGAACTGGGGCGCATGGGCTTCTCTAAAGCGTTCCACCACTTTGCTGGGATACGTGCGGATTTTAGCCGCTTTGGTTTTGATATTACTGATTTTGGTAACAAATGTTTTATACGATTTAAGTTGTACCAAACCTAAATTCTTGGCTTGTAAGGCATGGGCAATCATAGCCGATTTACCCAAACTATTCGGCACAAGTTTGTAGCCCATAATCACTTGGCGTACTTTTAAGGCACTGGTCGCGCCTTTGACTAACGCTCCGGCTTTAAAGAGTAACTTGGCCACATCTTTAAACAGCAGCAACGAAATCGCATAGTCAAACACAGCCCCTAAGGCCACAAACACAATTTTGGCATTAAATTCATTTTGTAACTTTTTATAACGTTCACTGGATGTACTGTAGCCCTTCATCTGCCCTTTAGGGTTTAACAAGGGGATAGCGGCCAACTTACTGTCCATACGTTGTTTATCGGCCGGATAAAGGTCTTCAAACATATTATGGTAGAAAAGACCGGCCAACAACTCCCCTTTCGTTACTTTATACTCCAACCCGTGATTCCGATTGTAGATACGGTTGTTGCTTGCCTCCTGTTCCGTAACGATAAAATCTTTACCGTTTGCTCCTTGATATTTCCCAGCGCGTTCCGGAAATAACGACTGGACAAACATATTTTGCACGAGTTCCGGCTTTTGGGTAATGACACCGAACAGGAACGGGTAGATACCTTTACAATTAAATTGTTGTTTCACTTTCGGATAAGTGTACATTCCGTTATTGGGTACGGAAAGCACTTTACACTGCTTGATGGCTTTTTCCAAAATGGCAGTAGCCGCGGGGGTGTTTTTTTGGACGAGCATTTCCGCCACGTCTTCCCACACGTTAGGTTCACCGGGGTTGCGTTCCCCCGCGCTGGAAACGTTATGGCTAAAGTATTTACCGTCAAAAGCCAATGCTTTAATGAATCCTTCTCCGGTGAAAACATCCAACATATCCCACGTTGTTTTTTCGGCACCGGCATTTTCTTTGGCAATGGCTTTATCCACAAAAGCATCTAACGCGCTAATGCCTCCATTCTTGGTAAGCATAAGGGCTTTTGTACCTACTAATAAGATTTGTCCGAAAAGCGGGTTGTCAAAGTTATCCTGCATGAAGTTGGTAATCTTATACCCTTCCCCATTCAAGTTAGCAAACGGAATAAGCGCAGAAAGCGCCACGTTACAGGCTTTTTCGTTTGCTAAGCGGAACACGTGGACCTTATTCATACTTACGTCAAATGTACGGCCCGCACTGGGACTACCACCAATAGCCGCAGAGCCCCATTGGGAATCGGCTCTAAATTCAGTATCAATACCCCCCGCACACGCGTGAGAAGCAACCGTAAAGTATTTCCACAATTCGTTTTTGATCGTCTCTTTATCTTCCCCTACGAAAATGTCATTTTTATTGGAAAGCGAAGATAAATAGGTTAAAATAGACACAAAGTTTTCGGTGGTTGTCCACGAGGATTTTTTGCCACCGGCTTGTTGGTAATTGACCAAAACTTGGTGGACTAATTCACGGTAGAAAGCCAGTTGTGCTTCTTTACTTTCTTCCATGGCTTTATCATATTCTTTGACGTAGTTGGCATAGGCCGTGTTACGCGATTTCTTGGTGAGGGCGTTGTCCCGCTCGGCTTGAAGTTCTTCTAAGGCCTTGGCTTGTTCAGCGTTTAAATATTCTGCATATTTGGCACGTTCTTGTTGGATATACTGTTCCAACTGTGCCATTTGACCCGGTTCATAGGAACTGCTTAACATTCCCCCCAACACACGGTTGCGTTCACCGTCGGCTTGTGCATCAAAACCGGCCAACGCATCGGCAACTTCTTTGGCTAATTTTTTCTCTTGCCGGGCATATTCGGCAGCCACTTCTTGTTGATATTTTTTAGCAAAATCACGTTCATTGTATTTTCCCGGAATAGCCTCTTCAGGGGCAGGATTTTCCGAAGACATGGCCTGTTCTAATTCAGTGCGTAGTTTGGTTAAAAATTGGTCAGGAGAAACAGGAGTTGCGGCTTCGGCGCGTTCTACGCCGGCTTCTACGAGTGCCGTTAAATCTTCATGAGAAGACAATACGGCCCCCAGGGCGTCCGTCCCCATGTTGGCAATCATCACAACTGCCAAAAATAGGGAAAGTGCCCGAGAGCACAATTCAAGACCATTACTTCTGACCCAACGCACGAAACAGGCTTTCATAAGATTCTCCTTGACCGGTTAAATTATCTTTACAGCCCTTCCTTACTTTAAGTATAAGGGTTAAACTACCAAAAAACAAGGGAAAAAAGGCCTATTTTTTATATAGGTCTTTGTGCCTATATGGTACTGGGCCTTTTGGTCTCTTGTCCGTCGGTACACAAAAAAGAATATCCCTTGGTTAGAACCAAAGGGATATTCTTGTTTGACTGTAAAAGGGGCTATTTTACTTCTCTGGGTAAAGGTTCCACTTGATTGGCCCCTGGCAGAATGACACGAGGATTATGTTTCCCTGTCAACCCGGCCTCTATAATAGCGTTGAATTTCCGCAAATCACTATTATCTAAATAATGGATAGGTGCATATTTCTCACGCAACAGTTGACGGGCAAACATACCGCCTTCTTTTGCGTACGTCCGTACTCCATTTTGCACCAAACGTTGCAAACGGCGTGTTTCGTATTGCGCACGTTCATACGGGTCGCCACCCGACAATTTGGGTTCCGGCATATCCCCCAAACGGTGGAACAGGGCCACATCACTGGGTTGCATAGACGCCGAAGAGGATTGCGCCGGCTGTGCGGATTTTTCCGGCTTTGGTTCTTCGGTCTTGACCACAGGTTTAGTGGGCGCGGGGGTAGATTTTTTTACAAAAGGAGTCGGCGCATGATATTCCCGATACTTAGAATGAGCACTCAGCCCACGGCCGGCTCCTTCCGCAAGTCCGGGCCAAGTTTGATATCGTGGCATGTCATCGTTACGCCTAGAAGAATATGCATTGGTAGGCGTAGCCATCATTTTAGGCATTTGAACGTGATGCTGAGAAGAAGCAGGTTTCGTTTTCATCGTATGAGAAAACGAATACGATTTGACAACCGGCTTTCCACCGATATGCGTACCGTGAGGCCGGATCTGGCCGTAAACCGGAAAAACTAACCCTATATAAAGGGGTAACAATAAATAACGCGTAATCTTCATACGTTCATTTTGATATTTTTAACTAACTTTTGCAAGCCCAAAAAAGGCCCAGATTCTTCTAGGCCTTTTGTACTACTTGAACCAACCAACGAAGCGCGGTAACGGATGCCTTGCCAATGTTACGTTCGCGGGTGCGGGAAAATAAAAATTTTTTCGCTATTGCCCCATGAGGCCCGGCCACAGCAATCCATACCGTCCCGACGGGTTTTTCCGGCGTACCGCCGTCCGGCCCGGCCACACCGGTGGTAGAAACGGCAAACTCCGCCCCCGTTACACGCCGTGCGCCCTCGGCCATTTGCAGAGCCACTTGCTCGCTGACCGCCCCGTATGTTTCTAAATCTTTTTTGTTGACGCCTAATACATTGATTTTTACTTCGTTAGCGTAAGATACAATTCCGCCCAAAAAATAGGAAGATGCCCCGGGCACAGACGTAATTAAACGGGCAATATTCCCCCCCGTGCAACTTTCCGCACACGCCACGGTGCGACCTAATTTTTGCAGTTGTTTGGCACAAAAATCTTCCGTGCTTTCTTCACCCAACGTAAAAGACAATCCGGTAAGCGCACGTTGTAATTCTGCCGTGGCCACAGGCAATTTTTCCACGGCTTGACCTTTGGCCGTTAGCCGTAAACGCACAAACCCCGGCGAAGGCAAATAAGCCAATTTGATATCCGCCGAAAGCGTACGTTCAAACGGCTCTAAACGCATGGCCAGTTCCGCTTCCGGAATATCATAGACAGTAAACACTTGGTAGGAAAGTTGTAACTGCGGAAATTGTTGTTTAAGCCGCGGCAACACTTCCGCCGGTAAAAGGTATTCCGTTTCAAACGGCACACCGGGAAGTGACACCACAATTTTTCCATTCCGCTCAAACCACATACCGCACGCAGAACCTTTTAAATTGCGTAGCGGGGTGCAACACGCAGGCAAGACGGCTTGCGTTTTATTGTATGCATTGAGCCGGGCGGGATTAGCGGCAAATAATTCTTCCAACCAGGTATATACTTGCGGATTAAATTCAAGCGACGTGTGGAAAAATTCCGCCAAGGCGTTTTTTGTAATATCATCTTTGGTAGGGCCGAGGCCGCCTGTGATAATGACGGTATCGGCGATTTTAAACGCACCTTCCAACGCGCTTAAAATTTCGGCGCGGGTATCCCCCACTGAGCGCATTTCCACAGTATCTGCACCCAGTTTGGTAAGTTCCCGCGCGATAAATTGGGAATTTGTGTCTAAGATTTGGCCGAGTAAAATCTCATCGCCAATGGTAATAATAGCCGCTTTCATACGACTATTGTAGCAATTTTACACACAGGCAGCGTAGTAGGTTTACTAAGGCTGATAAGGATAACTACGAATATTCCAATCTGTGTACGAAGCCGCTGGCGTTCGCATAATTTTTTTACAATAATCGCCCTCGTTTCCTTCAAACACAACCCCGTCATCGATACGTTCCGCACAAGCGAAATTCCCTTGTTCACCTATCATAAATCCAGCACCTTTATATTTACCACTGATACGCCCTAACATCAAAGTCCAACCAAACCCTGTCTCTTCATAAATTTGTAAAGACCATAAATTGTTGGAACGGGTATCACGCATAACGCTACTGTTACGCCATTTTGTATTTCCAGTCCAAGGGACTTCTACTACCAGTTCATCAAAGTCTCGCGGCCACGTTCCGTTAGCCATATAGTAAGAGTGTGCCGCTTGATAGACCGATTTTAAAAGCGGCAAGGCTTCACTGGCACGCGCTTTTTCTACGGCTTTATCGTATTGCGGCAACGCCACCGCGGCAAGTATGCCGATGATCAAAACGACTACTAATAATTCAATAAGGGTAAACCCTCTTATCTTGCTCAACAGAACGTGTTTCATAATACCTCTCTTATTTGTCAGTTTTTTCCTATGGAAAAAATTATAACAAAAAAAATAACGTCAAGAACTATTTTTTGCTGACAAAGAATATATCCGCCAAAAAAAGTAAAATAGACTTATGCGTTCTATCGTACTTTGCGGCCCGACCGCCTCCGGCAAAACCGAACTCGCTTTAGAACTCGCCCATCAACTGGGCGGGCGTATTGTGTCGGCCGATTCACGCCAAGTATATAAGCACCTTACTATCGGCACCGCTAAGCCGCAAGGCGTGTGGCAAAATAACGCATATCTAGTGGATGGCATACCGTATGAGTTGGTGGATTTTCTGGACGTTACGCAAACTTTTAACGCGGGAGCATTCTGCAAGCGCACGCGGGAAATTACTGCTGAAAATCCAAACACTCCGCTTATTTTTGCGGGCGGAACAGGTATGTATCTGCACGCGTACTTTGTAGGTATGGATGATTTACCGCCGAGCACACCTGAGTTGCGTGAACAATTAGAAAAAATTTTGGCATGTGAGGGCAAAGAAGGGTTGCACGCGCGGCTAAACGAAAAAGACCCCACGAGCGCGGCGCAAATCCCGGTGGGAAATGTGCAGCGCACGATGCGCGCGTTGGAACTGTGCTTACTAACCGGCAAGCCCGCCAGCGAACTTAAAAGCGGAAATTTCTTTAAACTCCCCGACGAAAAACAAGTGCATTTTGTCTATTTGGATTGGGATAAAGACGCCCTTTGCCGCCGCATTGAAGCGCGTACAGAGCAAATTTTTGAGGGGATGTGCGAAGAAACCCGCACGCTTTTAGCCGCCGGATTTGCACCGGACATTCCCGCGCTCAAAAGTTTGGGGTATCCGCAAGCGGTGGAATTTTTGCAAGGCAAAACAAACCGACAAGCCGCGTTGGAGCGCGTTATTATTTTAACGCGCCAATACGCCAAACGCCAACGCACCTGGTTCAACCGTTATACGAATGCAACCAAAATATCACTTACAAATCTATCCGATTTCCAACCGGAAAAACTAGCCGCCCACATTTTACAAGTCCATAAAAAATCCGCTTGAGCCCTTGCCCAAGCGGAGTAAATTTTTTCGTTTCACTTATTCCAACGCCATAAAACTGCGGCTAATGCTTTTGACAATGGCGTTAAAATCTTTCTCCGTCGGTTCAATAAAGCCGTTTTCCGCCCCGACCACCCGTACATCCGGCACGTGATTGCGGATAAAATTGAGTGTAGAGCCGTTAAATCCGGTAAACAGGAAATAATCGCTGGCGTTTTTAAGCGTGAGCACCGTTTTACCTTCGTCATTTCGAAAGGAGGCACTCCCGTCCCGGCCGTACAACACCGAGGACACTAACCCCACTAACGCCCCATTAGCCGTAAACACGCCGCCGCCGGAATTGCCACGCTGAACCCCAAACCCCGGGGAAATAAAATGTTGTAATTCCTTCACAAAGAACACTTCTGAAGACGGCGCTACCAAATAAGTAAGCATGCCTTCGGTTAGCAGCGGCACCACAAGCGTAGGCAAAAATTTCGCCGTTGGCAAATTAGCCGCCCCCACGAGTAGCGGCCCCATACTATTTAGTTGTGCATTGATCTCGGGGCTGTATTTGCTGGCTTTATCAAATTGGGCTTGCGAGATTGACTCCCACGACTGCGTTTTTTCGTTCCACGCTTGGTAAAAATACTGGACCGAATCATCCAGTTTAATAAGTGCCACGTCTACACTGCTAATCCGGTTTTGCCCCGGAAAAAACCCTTCGTAAATAAATACATTCTTGGCCGTTGTGGAGTGATTGACACGGACCGTTTGGCGCAGGTCCCCCTCGGCCTGGGCCAAATTGATTTGCACGGTGCAAGGCAGTGAATCGCGGCAAGCGTTATACACACAATGCGCCGCCGTTAAAAACCAACCCGGCGACAAACGCACCGCCTGGCAAGAATACACCGAGGTTTTACCAAACCCCGCTTTATCCGTACGCCAAACGGCTATTTCTTTTTGCACAAGCAAACGGTCCTCACGCACTGTTTCCGCTTCTTGCGCAAAAACAGGTGCGTGTAACCCTAACAAAATCAACGATAAAATAATTCGTTTCATAGTATAAGTATATATAAAGAAATGGGAAAAAACCACTTTTTTAAGGAAAATCAGTACGCTAATCCGCCAAATATAATATAATAAGTTATATGATTACAACAATATCCCTACTCGTTTTGTTTAGTTATTTACTTGGTTCCATTCCCACCGGATACCTCATCGCCAAACGGGTGATGCACATTGATATCCGCCAGCACGGCTCGGGCAACCCCGGTGCCGCTAACGTCTACCGCATCGTTGGTAAATGGGCCGGTATTTCCACCTTTTTGATTGATGCCTGTAAAGGGTTCATCCCCGTTTGTTTGGCCCGCCATTATTGCCCGGATTATTATTGGGTGGCCATTGCGTGCGGTGTAATTGCTATTTTGGGCCATATGTGGACGATTTATTTAAAATTCCGCGGCGGGAAAGGCGTGGCAACTTCCGCCGGCGTGTTTGCGGCATTATTACCCATTCCCACCGCCATTGCGTTTGCGTCGTTTGTGGTGTGTGTGGCGTTATGGGGCCGCATTTCTATCGGTTCTATTTGTGCGTGTATCGTGCTGCCGTTATGCAGTTTCTTTATCGGCAACCACCCGATGTCCGTCAATCTCATGGTAACGGCCATTGGGTTACTGGTTATTTACAAACACGTACCTAACATTAAACGCTTACTGGCGCAAAAAGAACTCAAATTTGAAGACGGCGCCAAAAAGAGAAAATAATATGTTAAATATTCGTAAAGTTACCGTCCTGGGGGCGGGTATCTGGGGCAGTGTCATCGCCCAACATTTAGCCAAAAAGGGATTGGCCGTTTCGTTGTGGGAATATAATGAAACGTTATTAAATGCGCTCAAAACCATGGGCCGTCACCCCAATATCCCCAACTTTAAAATTCACGACAACATCCGCCTGACCGGCAACGTGGCCGAAGCCGTAGCCGATACGGATTTGATTATTTTTGTTATCTCTTCTAAAGCCATCCGCAACTTCTGCCGCACCCAATTAAAGCCGTTGTTAAACGGACGTGTGGTGCCGGTAGTCAGTGCGTCTAAAGGTATTGAAGACAATTCGTTTAAAACCATTTGCGAAGTTATTGAAGAAGAATTACCGCATCTAACCGGACACGTATTAGCGTTTTCCGGTCCGAGTTTTGCGTTGGAAGTGGCGCAAGACGTTCCCACCAAAATTATGCTGGCCGGCCAAAATGATGAGTTGGTGCAAGAAATTGCACAGGTCATCAGCGGCGACCCGATTATTGTGGTCCCCGCCAAAGACCGCCGCGGCGTAGAATATGGCGGCGGCATTAAAAACGTACTGGCTATCGGGTGCGGTGTCATTGACGGTATCGGCGATGGCGCAAACGCCAAAGCCGCACTCATTACGCAAGCGTTGCAAGAGATGCGGGATCTGCTCGTCAGTCAAGGCGGTGAAGCCGCCACGGTGTACAGTTTAGCCGGATTTGGCGATGCAATCTTGACGGGTATGTCTGCCATTTCGCGCAACCGCCGTTTGGGCGAAAAACTAGGCGCCGGGCTTTCCTTGGAAGAAGCCAAAAAAGAAGTCGGCACCATTGCCGAGGGCGTTAACTCCGTACAAAGCGTATACGATATCGCTCGCAAAAACCATTTAAACACCCCCATTATTGATGCCGTGTGGCAAATTGTGTGCCAAGGCCAAAAACCGTGCGTATTATTGCACGCAATGGGTTTTATCAACCGGGGGAACAAATAGCACATAGCCCTGCCGGAAGTTGTATTTTCCGACGGGATTTTTATCCCTAATTGAGGTAGTAAGTTATGAATAAAGACGATGTGATCCGGCACTTGACCCGGAAAGTAGTTGACAAAAAACTGGCTAAAACAGCCGTAGACGGTATTTTTGA
>CACXER010000063.1 GCA_902766765.1 uncultured Elusimicrobium sp.
GGAGAAGATAAATCGCGATTGCGCGCTACGCAGACCCTTACCCCCGGATAGGCGGGCGAATGATTCAAATAAATCATATATTGTATACTACTCGTACGTGTACACTGAACCGAATGTTCGGATGTAGTCCCCGCCCGCAAACTACAAGCACCCCAAGAATAACTACACGATTTTTTGTCTGAGGACAGCTGGCAACCCGAGGGTTCTACCGCTAAAACTTCCATATCTTCCGTATAACTACCGTTGGCCAAATAATAGGCCTCCTCCGCATCGGCCAAACTTTTCGTTGTATTTTTTAGCGTAGCATACCGACTTTTCAAAACCGCCACTTGATATTGCGGCAGCGCCACAGCCGCCAAAATGCCGATGATGAGTACGACAACCAATAATTCTATGAGCGTAAAACCGCTTGCATCTAAAATGCCACACAAACAACCTTTCTTTTTCATACATATCCCTCCACATAGGTTTGGTATATGCAAATTAAATAAAAAAAAAAAAAACAAAGTCAAGGTTTTTATACTTTCCTACAAACAAAAAAGCAACCAAAAAATCCCCCGCATTTTATAGGCCGCTACGACAAAGAAAACTTGCTATTCCATATTTCCTTTGCTACAATGGGAATATGAAAACAGTAAAATTATTCGTTTTCATTTTGAGTCTGTTGTGTTTTTCTGCTTCATACACGCAAGGCAGCGTTCCCGGTGTGCATCCCAAAGTAGCCCGGAAAGCAGCCTCCTCACAGTTGGTACACCGCCGTTCCCGTTCGGCGCGTAAAATTACCCGTCATAATTTGCGGGCACTTTATCAACCGCCACGCACAGCACCCGACCCGGATGAAAATTATTTTGTCGTAGCAGATAAACCAACGGTTTTTCGTTTGCAACGTCACGAAACTTCCAGTTTTCCCGCTTCGGCGTTTGCTGTAGAAATGGATGGGCATATTTTTGGAGTAACAGCCGGGCATGTAATATATAACACCGCCCAACTGGAAGAACGCAAACGACTTAAAACTTTACGGGAAAAAGGGCAAAATATCCCAGAGTTTATATATTTACCCTTTGCCCGTTTTCGCAAAGATAACGGGGAATTTTTACTTACACAAATTAAGTCATGGCAACTAAGTAACATCTACGGCACCGATGTAGCCGTGTTTGAAATCCCGCAAGAGGCACTACCTTATATCAAACCGTTGCCGATAAACACAGAACGCATCAAACCTTTTGAAGTGGCCAAACTCTCGGGATACATAACCGACCAGACGTTTGTTTTCCCAACGGAAGAAGTATTGGTCTCCACTCCGTACCGTATGCTTTTGCGCAACAATAGCGACCGCCCTACTACCGGCATGTGCGGCTCTCCGGTAATGATAGACGGTAAAGTGGCCGGAATCTATGTAGGATTTTTTTCAGACGACAACAACAATAAAAAAGTTTTATCTTACATGACTCAATCTTTCAGTCGGGAGGGAGAAACTTTTCCGGATCTTCATTTAGCAGCCCCCATCTCTTTAATAAAACCGCTTATCCGCAAAATGCTCCTCCAAGAAAGCACCGACGAAGGTTTACCCTTAAAGGCCGCCGGATATTTCATCGCAAAATTACAACCGGAGGAACGGATTTCGTCCGTGGAATTGATACGTGACAACAAAAGGATAGAATCTGTCAGCGCGAACGAGTTGACGGATCCTGCCCGGTTAGATCAGTTTTTTACATTGCAACCTGAAGACATTTTACGCGTGTATATTTCTTCTTCTTCCGACGGATGTTATACGGATAAAGAATTTATCTACGAACTCAATGTGTCCTCCGGTGAAGTAGTGCGTCGCGAAAACACCGAAGAGTAAATACTATTTTCACTTCTTAATTGACAGAGCAAGAGAACTTGCTCTGTTTTTCTATCTTTACTCGCCCCGGAAAAGAGGGCTTGACAAACCAAAAAAAAAAACAATAATATAGTATCAGTTAAAAAATAAAGGAGCAAAAAATATGAAAAACAAACAAGCATTTACGCTAATAGAATTATTAGTTGTCGTACTCATCATCGGCATATTGGCGGCCGTAGCGTTGCCGCAATATCAAAAAGCGGTGGAAAAATCGCGCGCGACACAAGCACTCACGCTTTTAAAATCCTTCGCACAAGCCGCTGAAAATTATTATCTGGCCAATGGAGAATTCCCTACTTCTTTTGATGCGTTGGCCATAGATCTGGATGGTTGGAGTGGCAATCAAAAAATATTTAAAGTGCAAATCACCGATGCTAAATCCAACGGGAAATGGTCTGCCGTTATCGGAGGGCCGGACATAAAGGCCTTTCATATAGGGCAACTGACAGGAAAATATCAAGGCGCAGGATTTAGTTATGTATTTTCTACTAGATATAACGCTATACCGACGCAAGAATTTCTTTGTTCGGAATTTGAGGGAAACAGTGATGCTCCTTTCGGTTTAACTGCGGGAGCCTATTGCCAAAAACTGTTTCATGGTACACAGGTATATCAAGTGTCTGGACAAGATCGTTACTTCCGAATTCCCTCCCACTAATAAAAACCCCCGCTTTTAGCGGGGGTTTTAAATTATTTATCCTAACTTGCGCCGTTTTACTTTCATGCGGGTAATGGCTTGTTTAAGTTCAATTTCCGCCAGTTCAAAATCAATATCCGCATCTTTTTTAGATAGTGCGTCTTTGGCTTTCTTGATTTTCTGGCTTTCGGCTTCTTCATCAATCTCATCGGCCAGGTCGGCCCCTTCGGCAAACACGTTGACGGTATCGTCATCTTTCACTTCCACAAACCCGCCCATAACGGCAAAATCAAAATCTTTGCCGTCTTTTTTATAACGCAAATCGCCGTAGGTCAGTTGGACAAGCACCGGAATATGTCCGGGCAAA
>CACXER010000064.1 GCA_902766765.1 uncultured Elusimicrobium sp.
CAATCAAGTTGCCTGGGCTAACGCTTAGTCCACGGCGCCTTTTGTGTCTTCCATGCGCGAAAGGAACGCCGTCAAACCATGGAATGCCACCAAGTAGGCGCGGTTCGTCCGCCTTGGTGTAAGCCATACGAACCAAACCGCCGCCGTGCCGTCTTGCGCTTAGACGGCGGTTACTGAGCAAGACTAAACTTGTAGTGCCCGAGAGGAGAAGATGTTCGGACGGGGGTGCGAATCCCCCCACCTCCACTTTTTATGTAAAAAGTAAGGTTTCAAAAATGTTTTTATACGTTCTTTTCTGGCAGCAGAAAAGAACCAAAAGACTGGCCGCCCAGGACGCCATAAAAAGCAGACAAATCGGAAAAATTTATAAACTCACTTCGTTCAAACATATAAATTTTCTTTTCCGATTTGGCGCTTTTTATAGACGGCGTATAAGGGCGGCAAGAAACGGCCTAAACGGGATAAATCGGCATAGAAGACAACAAATACGGGGATTGGCAAACATTACCTTATATATAGGAGAATTTATGGCAACGGATATTCATTTTGGCACAGACGGTTGGAGAGGTATTATTGCGTGGGACTTTACGTTAGAAAACGTCCGGCGCACCGCACAGGCCTTGGCAGATTACATCAACGAAAACGCCCCCGCCGAAGAAAAAGGGCGCGCTCCTAAAATTTTTGTCGGCTTTGACCGTCGGTTTATGTCGGATATGTTCGCCAAAGAAATCGCCCGTATCTTGCGTTCCAACAAATTTGATGTTACGTTGTCATCCGGTCCGGTAACAAGTCCGTTAGCCGCTTGCTTAAGTTTGAATAAATTTTGGCTGAGCGTCATGGTAACGGCCAGCCACAATCCGGCACAATATAACGGTATTAAAATCAAACTCGCCGGTGGCGCCGCCTCGGAACGCGTTACCCGCGACATTGAGGAACTATTGGACCAAAACTCCGTCCTGTCTTTGTACGGACAAGATGCCGAAGTGAAAGATTTAACAGACATCTATTTAAAATATGTCGGGTCGCACGTCAATCTTAAAAAAATCAAAACACTACGTGGAAAAGTAGCCGTAGATTACATGTACGGCGCGGCGGCGGGATATGTAGAAAAAATTCTCTCGCCCGCTAAAGTGATTGCGTTGCATAGTCAGCACGACACCACCTTTGGTGGCGGGCAACCCGAGCCGGTGGAGAAAAATTTAAGCGAACTGAAAAAAACAGTACCGGCCCAAAAAGCTATTTTAGGTATTGCTTTTGACGGCGACGGAGACCGTGTAGCCCTCGTGGACGAAAAAGGTAACTATTTGACCCCGTGCTTAATTGCCGCGGTGCTATGCAATTATCTCATCAAACACAAACGGCTTAAAGGTAAAATCGTACAAACAGTTTCCATGGGTTATTTGTTAAAACGTATTGCGCGCCAACATGAAATGTTGTTTGAAGAAGTCAGCGTAGGGTTTAAACACGTAGCCGAACTGATGGCGTTAGAAGACATCGCTTTTGGCGTGGAAGAATCCGGCGGATTTGCCTGGAAAGGCAATTTGCCCGACCGCGATGGTTTGACCGTGGCGCTTGCCTTTTTGGAAGTGATGGCCGTTACCGGTAAAAAAGCCAGCGAACTATGCGCGGAAATTGCCCAAGCGTATGGCACGTCTGTTTATTTACGCCGCGACATCGCGCTTAACAAACCGCTTGCCAAAGACGCTTTTACCGATAAAATCCGCCGCAAAACACCGAAAAAAATCGGCACACACAAAGTGGCTGAAATGACGACGTTTGACGGCTTAAAAATTTTATTTGATAATGACGAGTGGCTCTTATTGCGCCCGTCCGGCACCGAATTGATGCTCCGCATTTACGCCGAAAGCGCCACCAAAAAAGAGACGTTAGCCCTCTTGGACTTTGGTGAAAAATTAGCCGCGCCGTTTTTGAAATAGCGTATGCAAACACTGGCTCTGGTAGACGACTCCGGTATCTTACGCGCCGCCTTAAAAAATGTGTTAGAGGCGGACGGGTACCGTGTGGCTGTTGAAGCGGAAAACTCCCAAGAACTTTTTGAACAACTGCAAAAGAATCCGGTAGATGTGGTACTGTTGGACGTATTTTTCCCCAACGAAAGCGGGCTGGATATTTTAGTAGAACTCAAAAAACGTTACCCGAAAATCAAAGTCCTCATGGTAACGGGTATGCAACAAAACAGCATTTTGGAAGAAGCGCAAAAGCGCGGAGCCGAAGGCGTTTTGTACAAGCCGTTTGACACGGACGATTTACTGGCCGCCGTCAAACGGTTAAAATAAAGGATAATTATGGAATCGGTTTCTACGTCTGTTTCCGTCGGACTATGGATAGCGTTTTGGGTGGTAGTCTTAGCCGCGTTATTTGTAGATTTAACCGTACTTAATAAACATCACGGCAAAGTGAGTATCAAAGAGGCGGGGCTAATGGTCTGCGCGTGGATATCGCTTGCCTTATTATTCGGCGGCGCCATTTGGGCGTTAGAGGGCCCGCGCCACGCCTTAGAATTTTATACGGGCTACGTGCTGGAATATTCGCTCTCTGTGGATAATATGTTTGTGTTTATCCTCATCTTCGGCTACTTTGCCATTCCGCACGAATTACAACCTAAGGCCTTGTTATGGGGCGTGCTCGGCGCGGTCGTGTTGCGGTTCCTGTTCATTTTCTTAGGTGTAAAACTTATCTCGCTTTTCTCGTGGACGATTTACGTGTTCGGTGCGCTTCTTATTTTCACCGCACTTAAAATGTTGCTGCAAAAAGAGGACGATAAATTTGATCCGCAAAATTCGGCCGCACTAAAAATTTTGCAGAAATTTTTCCCTTTAAAAACTAATTATCACGGTGGAAACTTTTTTGTTGTGGAAAATGCCAAGCGCTACGCCACCCCGCTACTAGCAGCGGTGGTGGTGATAGAAATGTCCGACCTGATTTTTGCGGTGGATTCCATCCCGGCAGTGTTGTCCATTACGCAAGATACATTTTTGGTGTATTCCTCTAATATCTTTGCGATCATCGGCTTGCGTTCCTTGTATTTCTTATTATCTGGCATGGCGGGCAAATTCCCGTATTTGAAATACGGCATTTCCGTCATTTTATTTTTCGTGGGCGTAAAAATGCTCCTCTCGCATTTTGTACATGTGCCGATTGCCTTGTCACTTGGGATTATCGTGGGAATTTTAGCGGTTTCCATACTTGCCAGCAAATTCTTCCCGCCGAAAACCGCCTAATACTGGACAGCATCCTCATTATTTACTACAATATAGGTACTAAATTTATTTCATATAAGGAAGGGAATTATGGCGTATAAATGTGCAATTTGTGGCAAAGCCCCGGTTTCCGGCGGTTCTTACAGCCACTCTAACCTCAGAACCAAACGCTCGTTCAAACCGAACTTGCAAAAACAAAAAGTTGTCTTAGACGGGAAAACGCAAACCGCGTACGTCTGCGCAAACTGCATTAAAAGCGGTAAAGCGCAAAGACCGACCAAATAATGCAACTTTAAACGTATTGCCCGCGCTGACTCTAGTGCGGGCTTTTTGCAAGGAGGATTTTACATTGTTGCGGAAGTTTGCCGTTTTTGTGATGGGCTTTTTAGCCTTTTTTTCGTACGCGCGCGCGGGCGAAGCGACCGCTGTGGAAATGGACCCCAACGGCCCGTGGATGATTTGTCATATAGGAGTTAAAGGACAAAAAAACATCCGCGCTAAAACTATTACCAAAAACGCTAGCGCCAAAAAAGGCGAACTGTATGAAATGGTGCAAGTGTCCGAAGATATCCAATCTATTTCGGCCTTGGGCAGTTTTGATAGCGTGGAAATTGATATCACGCCCGAATCCGGCACCCGCAAAACCAAAGAAGGCGAAAAAGAACCTTGCCACCGCCTAACTTACATCGTCCAAGAAAAACCGATTTTTGACCACTTATCCTACGAAGGCCGCAAGCACTTGGGCAAAGGCGCAATTACGCAGGCCATGACGCTCAAAATTAAAGACCCGTTTAACGAAACCAAACTCCAAAACGATCTGGTCCACATTCAACAAAAATACGCAGAGAAAGGATACATCAATGCCCAAATCTCATATGAACTGACGCGCGATGAAAAATTAAACGTCGTCTATGTGAAACTAATCATTGACGAAGGCCAACGCGTGCGCGTAGGCGACGTAACTATCCAAGGCGCCACCCAAATACCCGCCGAAAAAATCATCAAAAAAGCATCCAACCGCCCCGGCAAAGTTTTCAAACCGCAAAACTTACAGCGCGACTGGGTAAAAATGATGCTCTACGGCCGCAATAAAGGGTATAGCGAATTTGAACTAACACAACCGCAACTGTCTTTTAGCGAAGATAAAACAAAAGCCAATTTGTCTTATGATGTTACCGAAGGCGAAAAAGTCAAATTCGGCACCGTATCCTTTGAGGGAAGCAACGTCTTTACGACGGAAGAATTGCAAAAACAAGTGTTCTTTCGCGACGGGCACCTATATAACCAAAAAGATTTTGACGACACGCTGGCCGCCATTCATGAACAATATGCCGATAAAGGATATCTGCAAGCCCGCGTCAACCCCGTCAAAAACATTCAAGACGGCAAACTCAATATAACATTTGACATTTCCGAAGGTCATATCTTCTACATTGACCACGTAGACGTATCGGGTTACCACGACACCAAAAAACACGTATTCACACGTGAATTGGCTATTCATCCCGGTGATTTGTACGATAATGCCAAGATCCGCCGCAGTCAAACCAAAATCATGAATTTAGGTTTTATCAACGACGTTAAAATAGATTTACAACCCACCGCCGATCCGCAAAAAGTAGATTTGGATTTTGACATATCCGAAGGCCGCCCCGGGATGTTTACCGCCGGGCTTGCCATGAGTTCTATGGACGGATTATACGGGGAATTGTCCGTCAACCACCTCAACTTATTCGGACGCGCACAACGCTTATCCTTACGTACGTTATTTGGTAAAGAAATTTTGGATTATACCGTCAGTTGGTCTACCCCGTGGATTTACGATAGTCCCACTTCGTTAGGGGTGGATTTATTTAATACCCGCCGTTACCGCTCGTTCTCTACCGACAATCAGGCCTATACCGAAAAACGTATCGGCGGACGGCTTAAAGTCGGGCCGCGTTTCAAGGACGATATTTATTTGCTCTCGCTAGGTTACTCGTTAGAAAACATTGATATTTATGACATAGACGCCCAATTCAAATGTCCGGAAGGCTCCACCGACCCCAATTGCATCGCTGAAGGTAAAACCGATTTATCCACCTTTAGTGTAGATTTTGCCATAGATACACGCGATAACATGTGGGACCCCACCACCGGGTGGCGTAACTCGCTTGGTCTGGCCCTTGCCGGTGGGCCGATCGGCGGCGATTTGGACTTGTGGTACTTAAACGCCCGTTCCATTTTTAACTATACCGTTTTAAATATCGGCGGAAATTATCCGGTGGTATTTGTGCTATCTAACAAACTGGGTTCGGTCAAACCCTATGGACGCACCCACGAAGTCCCCCCGTATGAAAAATTCTTCCTGGGTGGGGCTGATACCATCCGCGGATACGAACGTGCCGGCGAAGTCGGCCCGCAATATGGCGGTAATGTCTATTACGTTATGAACGCGGAGCTGCGATTCCCGTTGGCCCGTGAGGGACGGCGCAATATGGCGCAGTTTGCCTTCTTCTTTGACTTGGGCAACTCGTGGAATCACTTTGACGATTTGGAATTCTCCCTCGGGCCGGAGGAACAACAATTCAAAGCCGGCGTTGGGGTAGGGTTACGCTTTACGACGCCTTCACTCCCCATACGCATTGACTGGGGGTATGGGCTCAATCACCGCCCGGGTGAAGACCGTTCCCATTTCTACTTCAACATCTCAAATATGATGTAGGAGCGATATGAAAAAAAGTTGGGTATTGTTACTGCTTGCACTGTGCGTAGGGGTTGCCGGAGCCGAAGAAACCCCGGCAGACACGCTGTCGGCCCAAGAGGCCGCCGCGGTGGCCGCATTACTAGCCGGACAAGCCAAAGAACAACAAGCATCTGCTCTTGCCAAACAAGCGGAAAAGGCAACAAGCGAAACACAACTCCCCGAACCCACAGAAGAAGAAACGGAAAAACCCGCCGCCACCTGTTTAACCGTGGCATTTGTAGACATAGACGAGGCCTTCAATGAACACCCTCGTACGATTGCCGTTAAAGAGCAAATCCGCGAGAAGATTTTAACCAAAGAAGAAGAAGTGGCCCGCGCGAAAGACGAGATCAGCCAACGTCAACGTGAAAATGAACATCTGGCCGCCCAAATACGTGAAATCAAACCTTTTTACGAACGTATCGTCGTAGAGCCGCACGCCCTGCTACCCAAAATATCCGAGCCGGCCGATACGTTGGTCCTGGTCAATTTACTCAACCGTCTGACATTTGCCCAAGCACAAATCTTAACGGCCAGCCCGCTCAATACCCCCTCTCGCTTAGAAGATATGAAATCACGCATCGCGGAAAATAAAGAGGTAATTGCCCAACGTAGTTTCTTTATTGATAACTATAAATACACCACGCGGGAAGAAATCTTGAAGTTAGAACAACAGGAAGTAAACGAAATTTTGCAAGATATTTACAAAGAGATTAAATCCTTCGCCCAAAAAAGAAACATCGGCGCCATTGTACGCAAAGATGAAATTCTGTACGGCGAAAAACCGGTGAACGTCACCTCGGACTTTATCAACCGGCTTAAAAAATCCAGAAAATACCGCAAACGCGGTAAATAAAAGGAGCCATTATGCAACTGTCTATTGAAGAAATTTCTAAAATTACCGGCGCAGAGCCCTCCCCAAAAAGAGAAGTAACCATTACCCACTTGTGCGCGTTGGAAGACGCGGGGGAAGGCGGCATCTGCTATTTGACCAAAGTGGAAAACCCGGAAATGCTGGCGAATTTAAAAGCATCGGCCTTGCTCGTTCCGCAAACCGCCAAAGATAAAAATTTGCCTTTCTCCGGTGTGTTATTGTACACCGATAATCCCGAATGGGCATTTATTTTACTGCTCAAATATGTAGATGCCTTGCGCACCAAACACACTCCGGGCATCCACCCCACCGCTGTAATTAGCGACAAAGCCAAACTTGGACAAAATGTATCTGTCGGTGCGTATAGTGTCATTGAAGACGACGCAACCATCGGAGATAATACCGTCATTTTTCCGCAATGTTATATCGGCAAAAACGTAACCATCGGTAAAAATTGCTACATTTATCCGCAAGTAGTTATTCGGGAAGATTGCGTGCTTAAAGACTATGTGATTTTACAACCGGGGGCTCGCATCGGTGCGGACGGTTTCGGGTTTAGTTTTCACGACGGACGCCACCAAAAAATCCCGCAAGTAGGAAACGTCGTTTTAGGAAATGATGTGGAAATTCAAGCCAACGCGTGTGTGGACCGCGCCAAAATTTCCAGCACCATCATCGGCGATAATACCAAAATAGACAACTTGGTCCAAGTCGGTCACAACGTGCACGTGGGGCAAAGCAGTATTTTCTGTGCACAAGTAGGTATTGCCGGCACTACCGAAATCGGGAGCGGTGTTATTTTGGCCGGGCAAGTGGGCCTGGCCGGGCACATGAAAATCGGTGACCGGGCACAAATCGGTGCACAGTCCGGCGTAATGAACAACGTGCCTGCAGGACAAACGTATTTCGGATTTCCGGCCATCCCGCAAAAAGAAGCGTTAAGACAAATGGCTGTCGTCGCTAAATTGCCGGACATCTACAAAGAATTCAAACAACTTAAAAAACAATTGCAAGAAAACCAAAATTTATCCTTTTGGGGCAAACTGAAAAAAATGTGGGGAGGCAAATAATGCGTAAAACGTTATCCTCCGTTGCCGTTATCCAAGGAATTGGTTTACATACGGGGCTACCAGCCACACTGACGTTTCACCCCGCCGAAAACGGCATCACCTTTGTTCGTACCGATATTCCCAATGCCCAGCCCATTGTAGCCGATGTTTATCACGTAGGTTCTACGTTGCGCGGCACAAATTTGAAAAACAGCACGGCTGAAGTGTGCACCGTAGAACACGTGCTTTCGGCCTTGCACGCCTTGGGAATTACCGACGTAACCGTGGAAATGGACGGGCCGGAACCCCCCGTAACGGATGGCGCAAGCGACGTCTATGCGGATGCCTTTTTAAAAGCAGGCCTAAAAGACCTCTCCACCGAACAACCGTTGTTGGAA
>CACXER010000065.1 GCA_902766765.1 uncultured Elusimicrobium sp.
CTTTTACCGCGTCCAACTCCGGTTTTAAGTATTTTCCGGTGTATGATTTGGGGCACTTGGCCACGTCGGTAGGTGTGCCTTCACACACGATTTGTCCGCCTTTGTCGCCGCCTTCCGGCCCTAGGTCAATGAGCCAATCGGCCGTCTTAATGACGTCCAAATTATGTTCAATAATGAGCACCGTGTTTCCGCGGTCGGCCAAATCATGCAGGACGTGTAAAAGTTTATCAATATCGGCAAAGTGAAGTCCGGTTGTTGGTTCGTCTAAAATATAGAGTGTATTGCCGGTTCCTTTGCGGGAAAGTTCATCGGCCAGTTTGACGCGTTGCGCCTCGCCGCCCGATAGCGTAGTGGCCGCTTGACCGAGTTTAATATAACCGAGTCCCACGTCGTTGAGCGTTTGCAAGCAGCGTTTGATTTTGGGGATAGCGTCAAAAAATTCCAGTGCTTGCGAAACACTTAAATTTAATACATCCGCAATGCTTTTCCCTTTGAATTTCACTTGCAAGGTATCTTCGTTAAACCGTTGGCCGTTACATTCTTCGCACTTCACATAAATATCGGGCAAAAATTGCATTTGGATTTTCAAAATGCCATCGCCCTGGCACTTTTCACATCGCCCGCCCTTGACGTTAAACGAAAACCGCCCCGGCTTATATCCGCGCCGTTTGGCCTCGGGCATTTGCGCAAACAAATCGCGTATGTGTGAAAATACGCCCGTGTACGTGGCCGGGTTACTGCGCGGCGTTTTGCCGATCGGGCTTTGGTCCACGATAATCACTTTGTCAATGTTATCTAGTCCTTTGATGGTTTTGTGCGCGCCGGGCACGTCTTTGGCTCCGTAGAATTTGCGCGCGAGTTCCTTATATAAAATTTGATGCACCAGTGTACTCTTACCCGAGCCGGAAACGCCCGTTACGCAGACGAATTTCCCGAGAGGAATTTTAACATCAATGTCTTTTAAGTTAAATTGGCGCGCGCCGCAAATGGTTAAAAATTTTCCATTGCCTTTGCGTAATTTTTCGCGCGGCAAAATCAGGTTGCGCCCGTTTAGATACGACGCGGTGAGCGAGGTTTTATTTTTCAAAAAATCTTTGGTGGGTTCTGCCGCTACAATTTGTCCGCCGTTTTCTCCGGCGGCGGGGCCGAGTTCCACGACGTAATCGGATGCTAAAATCGTATCTTTATCATGTTCCACGATAATAAGTGTATTATCCAAATCGCGCAAGTCCTTGAGTGTGGCAATTAGGCGGTCGTTGTCGCGCGGGTGAAGCCCAATCGTCGGCTCGTCTAATACATAAAGCACCCCTGTTAGACCGGAGCCGATTTGCGTGGCCAAATGGATGCGTTGCGCTTCGCCACCGGAAAGCGTTTGGCTTTTGCGGTTGAGCGTCAAATAAGAAAGGCCCACGCTGTTTAAAAAATCCAGCCGCGCGCGGATTTCTTTGAGTACGTCTTTGGCGATAATTTTATCTTTTTCAGAGAGGTGGATTTTGTCAAAAAATGCTTTAGCTGCGGACACCTGTAGCGAAGTAATTTCATCAATGTTTTTGCCGTCTACTTTGACGGACAGGGCCTCCGGTTTTAAGCGTTTACCCTTACAAACGGGGCACTCAATTTCGCGCATGAAACGCTGGGTTACTTCTTCCTTGACGAAATCACTTTCACTTTCTGCCACGCGGCGTTTTAAGTTGGTAATCACGCCCTCAAACTCTTGCTCCCCACCGGAAATAATGGACGTATACGTCGCACCGCCCGTGCCATACAAGATTAAATCGCGTTGGGCTTTGGTCAGTTTTTTCCACGGGGTTGCCATGGAGATATGTTGCTGGCGGCAAACTTGTTTTAGCATATCGTAGTAATACCCACTCCACGAGTTTTTCCACCGGTGTGTGCGTGTGGTAACGGGGTTTTCCCACGCTTCAATCGCGCCTTCATTTAAGGATAACTCCGGGTTGGGCACGACGAGTTGCTCATCTACTTCAATTTTCACGCCCAGGCCATTGCATTCCGGACACGCGCCGTAAGGCGAGTTAAATGAAAATAACCGCGGTTCTAATTCGCTGAACCCAATGCCGCAATGCGCACAAGCGTTACTTTCGCTATACGTAAAATCTACGGGTTTTTTATCGGCCGATGTTTCCAAAACATGCACAAGCCCTTGCGCGTATTTAAGCGCGGTTTCCAAACTTTCTACAAGCCGCTCGCGGTCAAATTCGTCTACGTAAAATTCATCTACTACCAGTTCAATGGTATGCTTTTTGTAGCGCTCCAGTGTAGGGACGTGATCCAGCGTGATGACTTCGCCGTTGACACGCGCCTTGACGTAGCCCTCTTTTTTGAACTTGGCAAAAAGTTCCTCGTAGGTGCCTGCGCGCCCACGTACAACGGGCGATAAAATATAAAGAGTTTTATCGGTGAATTTTCTCAAAATATCTTGTGCGATACCTTGCACGCTCCACGTTTCCACCGGGCGGCCACACTCGGGGCAGTAGCGTTTGCCCACACGTGCAAAAAGTAAACGCAGGTAATCGTAAATTTCCGTAACGGTAGAAACGGTAGAGCGCGGGTTTTTGGAAGGATTGCGTTGTTCAATGGAAATAGCTGGGGAAAGCCCTTCAATATGTTCCACATCGGGCTTTTCCATGAGTTCCAAAAACTGCCGCGCATAGGCAGACATACTTTCCACGTAACGGCGTTGGCCTTCGGCGTAAATGGTATCAAAGGCAAGCGAACTTTTGCCCGAACCGGACAGCCCGGTAACGACGGTCATTTTGTCTTTCGGAATAGATACCGTGATGTTTTTTAAATTGTGGCCTTTGGCGCCGATAACTTTAATCTCTTTCATGTAATCCTCAGAAAATAACCGAAAAACAACAGGGGAAAAATGTCTTTTATCTACAATAAATTATATAATTTATAAAACAATCTTTACTGGAGTTTTTTGTGAAAAAACCGCTTAAATATTCTTTATACGCTTTGGGTATCCTGTTATCTGTGGGCGTGCTTGCCGTTTTGATTTATCAGGCCAAAGACAGTTTTGTTAAAATCTGGCAAACCGTACAGACGAAATACCTGTTTTTGTCGGTGCTTTCCTCGGTGCTTATTTATGTGTCTATGGGGATGAGTTTATACGAGGTGCTACGCATTATGGGGCGGCGTATCGGAAAGAGCGCGGCAATCGGTATTGCACTGGTTTCTACGACAGTCAATTACGCGGTTTCTTCCCTGGGGGCTAGCGGTTTTGCCTTGCGCGCGCATCTACTCAACCGCCGCCGCGTACCGTTTGGCACGTGTGTAACGGCCAGTATTGTGATTACGGTGCTGTTATATTTTGTATTGGCTATTATTATTTTACAGGGCTCGGTGTTGATGCTTTTTCACTCGTCGGCTACCCCGGTGCAACTACTTAAAAATTTTATTCTTATTGTTATCATGTGTGCCGTGTGCGCGGCCGTTACTGCGTTTTTATTTAACGATGCGTGGCGGTATAAGTCTATTCGCAAATTATTCCGTTGGATAAATAAGTTTTTATTTCATGTATTCGGCGCGCTGATTCCTAAAGCCCGCTACGATGATTTTATGGACCAGTTGGACGAAGGTATCGCGCTTATCCACAAGAAAAAAAAGAAAATGACGTGGACGATTGTATACGTTTGTGCTGATTGGCTGTTTACGATTTTAGTGTTGTTTTTTGCGTTCCGCGCCGTAGGCGTACATATTGCAGCGGGCGTATTGGTAGCCGGGTTTGCAATTGGGATGGTGACGACGCTTATTCCTATTTTGCCCGGCGGTTTGGGCGCCATGGAACTGGCTATGACGGCCGTATACGCGCAGATGGGAATTGACTGGGATGCCGCGCTGATGGCTACGCTGATTTATCGGGTAGTATATTATGTGTTACCCGGTATGGTAAGTATTTTTATTTACTGGGGATTGCAATTATCATCGCCGCCGCGATCTCCCAAACGCAAAGGAGTGGCTCATGAAAGAGCGCATTAAAAACCAAATTCCGAACGTGGCTGATAGCGCGTATGTGCATAAGTCAGCCGTCATTATCGGGGATGTAAAAATCGGCGAAAACGTTTCTGTGTGGCCGTGTGCGGTGTTGCGCGGGGATATTGCCGCTATTACCATTGGCGATAATTCCAACTTGCAAGAAAACGCGTGTGTGCATGTAAACTACGGGGCGCCGGCCGTTATCGGTAAAGGTGTAAGCGTGGGACACGGCGCAGTGGTGCACGGAAGTAAAATCGGCGATAATTGTTTAATCGGTATGAATGCCGTTGTGATGGAAAGTGAAGTAGGCCCCAACTGCATTATCGGTGCGGGCGCGGTTATTCCGGCGGGGAAAAATATTCCGGCGGGATCACTGGTGATGGGTATTCCGGCCAAAGTAGTGCGTCGGTTGGAAGAAGACGAAGTAAACGCCATTATGAAAAATGCGCACGATTACGTGGATGCTATTGCCTTATACAAAACCGAGTGTAAAGAGATTTAATATGAAAAAAATTGTCCTAATTGAAGATTCTAAAGTGTTGGGTACGGCGCTTGCCGGTGCGCTTAAAGTGGAAGGGATAGAAGTTCACTGGGCGCAAAACGGAGTGGAGGGGGTGTCTTTTGCCAAGTCCGAAAAGCCCGATCTTATTTTGCTTGATTTAATGCTGCCTAAACTAAGTGGATTTGACGTGTGTAAGTTGTTAAAGACGGATAATGACACGTGGCGTATCCCCGTGATTGTCATGTCTACCCTGTCGGACCCGGAGTCGCAAGAGCGTGCCAAAGCGGCGGGGGCCGATTATTTTATTCCTAAGCCCTATGATTTGACCGATACATTAGCCGAAATCAAAAAACATTTAAAATAGGAGAAGAATATGGCAACTTTTGACGCAGAAAAAATCTATGAACTGCTGGAAATGAACGAGCCCTCGCGCGCGCTGGCTGTGCTCAAAAAACAATGCACCAAAAATGCACAAGCCTGGTTTTTGCAAGGGGAGGCCGAGCGGCAATTAGGTAACTTTGAAACGGCTTTACTTACTTATGCCAAAGGTTTAAAAATAGCCGACGTGGCGGAAGAACGTATGGACATTTTACTTGCGATGTCTGCCTGTTACCGCACGCTTGGGCACGCCGCTGCCGCATATGAACTGGCTGATGAAACGTTCCAAATGGCGGGCGAACTGGAATACGAGGAGTATTCCGTGCGTGCCATGCAAGAAATGGGGATGTCTCTTCGGGCGTGGGGCCGGTTAGATGAGGCCTTAGAGTTATTGGATACCGTTTTGGCGGCGTATACACAAAGTAAAGACTACGCCGGGATGAGTTTTATTCATTGGGCCAAAGGGGGGATTTTCCGTCTGCAAGGCCACTTTGAAGAAGGAATTGCCCAATTCAAAAAGTCCATTGTGCTGGCTAAAAAAATTCACGATAAAATTAGCGAGGCCTATGGCTATTGCGGGTTGGCCGGCATTAGTCGCATTTGCGGAAAAATTGACGAATGCGTGAAAAATTATAAACTCGCCGAAAAGATTTTTAAGCACACGCAAGATGTGTTCGGCAACGCGTACACCCATTGCGGAATGGCAAACGGGTTACGGCAACAAGGCAAATATGTTGAGGCCTTGCGTCATTATAATGTGGCGGATAAACTCTATTCGTCTATTCACGACACGGTAGATTTGGGGTTTGTCAAATGGGGCCGTGCCGACGTGTTGCGGCGTAAAAACAAAATGCAAGCGGCGCTTAAAGATTTGCAGGAAGCGCAAGTGCTTTTTGACCATTCCGATGAAATGCGTGGGCAAATTCTAACGAAACTTTCCTTAGCACAGGTGTTGTACGCGCTCGGACAAACGGAACAAGCCGAAGAATTGTACGCGGCCGGAGTGGCGCAAGCCAAAAAGGAAGGATTACATACGTATTTGGAAAGTTATACTTGATAAGACACAGAACAAAGCAAAAAAGATTTGACATTATTTTTTTGCCAGATTTTATCTGTCGGAGAAGTTGCAATAAAAAAAGAGGTAGTTATGAAAAACAAAATATCGCGTAAAGTAGATGGGTTTACACTCATAGAATTATTAGTTGTCGTACTCATCATCGGCATACTTGCAGCCATTGCGCTGCCGCAATACAGGGTAGCCGTTGGTAAGGCACAATTGGCTAAAATTATTCCGCTTGTGAATGCGGGTAAAACAGCGCTGGATATGTATTACTTAGCCAATGGCTCTTATCCTCCGGATTCAAATACTACGGACTTTGGCTTTGATATTGATATGCCGAACTGTACCTTAGGCCCCGGTCGGGCCGGTACAACAGGGGGGATAAAATGTCCGGATGGCAGTTATTATGATTTGTTGGATTACGGAGCGTTTAATTCGGCGGGGTGGTATCAGCCGTACCAAGTTGGATATATGGTGTGGTTGGAACATTCTGCGCATCCCAATGAAAGACGGTGTTTAGCAGTTACTGCGAACGCGGTAGCCAATAAAATCTGTAAAAGTATGGGCGGAACACAAATTTCAGGTGAGACCCATAGATATTTTAAGGAAACTACAGGGAACGGAGCCATTACAGTTTATAAATTACCGTAAGATATCAGTGAATAAAAACGCCCCGGGCAAAAACCCGGGGCGTTTTGTGTAAAAGTTACATAGAATAGGTGCGTACACTTCCTTGATTCGTGACGAGGGAACCGGCTTGCATCACCTTTTGACAGAAACTTCCCGCCGGCCCTGTGTAATACGTATACCATTCCCGGCATTTCCACTCCCCTGTTTTAAAGTTCACCATAAAACCGCACCCTTTATATTTCCCTGTTCTGAAGTGCGAGATAACTCCCTCGGGGTATAATACCAATTCAAAAGAATCATTGTAACGCGCCATATCATCGGAAGACATCCCATATTCACCGGATAAAGGCGGAGTAGCCGCCGCGGTTAAGTTATTTAAGTCTATTGTTAATTCGTCAAAAGTGGTAGGTTGTGTTCCATTAGCTAAGAAATAAGTGCTTTGGGCGGTGGATATAGTACTCATCAAAGTACGTAAATTTGCTGCGCGGCTTTTCCAGACGGCTTTTTCGTATTGCGGCAAGGCTACCGAGGCCAAAATGCCGATGATGAGTACGACAACTAATAATTCTATGAGCGTAAATGCTTGTTTGTTTTTCATATTTATTGCTCCTTGTTTTTTTAACCGACACTATATTATTGTTTTTTTTTTTGGTTTGTCAAGGGCTTTCTATACTTTTTCTGGAAACAGAAAAAGTACCAAAAAGATTTGCCGCCCCAGGATGCCATAAAAAGCAGCCCA
>CACXER010000066.1 GCA_902766765.1 uncultured Elusimicrobium sp.
GCGATGTACGAGTTTTGCCGTTAGGCAAAGGCGAGTACCGCGAGCCCGGCCTGCAGGAAAATTCCGTCAGGAATTTTACCGGAAGGCGACGTCCGCCGAGCAATATAGGTTTTTATATTTATGCTCGGAGCAAGTCAACTGCTTGGCCTATAAAAGGCTTGCCATGTACCCGTACGGCGAATACGGCTTTTATGCTATACTGTAGAATAAGGAGAGGAATATGCTTATCAATTCTACCGCCGAGAAATTGGCCCCCATCAATAACATTTGTCTCATGATTTTGGCAGGCACCGCTGCCACGGCCGTGCTTGTTTACACGAAAAGTATTTTAATGCCTTTTGTGATTGCGCTTTTTATTTCCATGGTTGCCAGCACGTTAGCCGAGAAAATGAAACACAAATGGCATGTTCCGCACACCTTGGGGCTTATTATCAGTTTTGTTACTTTTTTGACATTGGTGGTAGCCTCTGTTGTTTTCATTTCCAACTCTATTGAAAGTTTCGTGGCCGGCGCCGATACATACGCCGATCGTTTAAACGATTCGTTAGATTGGGTATTGGGGCACGCGCGCAAATACGGTGTCAACATCAATGCGCAATTTGCGTTAGAGACCGCCGCTAAGCTGCCGATATTTAACTTTGTAAAGAGTTTGGGCGGTATGCTGATGTCCATGATCACCAACCTCATGCTAATTACATTGTTTGTCATCTTTATTTTCATGGGGAAAGCCGCCGAAGACAAGCCCTCTCTCGTCGGAAACATTCAAGAACAAATGGCATTTTATTTGCTCGTTAAAATTTTCGTTTCGTTCCTGGCCGCCGTTTGTACCTGGATTATATTAGCCACCCTCAAAACGGAACTGGCCTCCATGCTGGCCGTCCTCACCTTTGTACTCAACTTTATCCCCAACATCGGCCCCTTTATTGCCACTACATTACCGTTGCCGGTTCTCTTTTTACAGTACGGTTTTGACTGGCGCATGATTCTGGCCTTATGTTTACTGACGACAGTTCACTTTGTGATTGGTAATATCTTGGAAACAAAGTGGCTCGGCAAAGGCATGGACTTGGACCCCATCATCGTACTGGCGTGTTTAATTTTCTGGGCGCTCGTGTGGGGTGTAATGGGCGCGTTACTGGCTGTACCGCTTACGGCCATTATCAAAATGATTTTTGAGAAAAACGAAACAACCCGCCCGCTAGCCAATTTGTTAGCCGGTAAATATTCTTTTAAATAATTATGAACAAAACAACTTCCCCTTGGGGTTTTATTCCCACGTTGTATTTAGCCGAAGGTTTCCCGTATATTATTATCAATACGGTATCTGTATTATTGTATGCGGATTTGGGACTTCCCAATGACAAAATCACTTGGTGGACGAGTTGGCTGTATCTGCCCTGGATTTTAAAAATGTTCTGGAGCCCGTTAGTGGATGCGCGCTCCACTAAACGCCGTTGGTTACTGGCTGCACAAATAGTTTTATCCGGCGTGTTTTTGGGGATAGCCGCTGTACTCGGTTTCCAAGCATTTATATATGCCGGGCAATCCGGGTTGCAAACCACATTTACGCTTACGTTGTTCGGGTTCTTTTTCGGTGCGTTTGCCTCGGCCACGCTGGACATCGCCACCGATGGTTACTATTTGCTAGCCCTCACCCCCAAAGACCAATCTTTGTTTGTCGGGGTGCGTACGATTTTCTACCGCTTGGCGATGATTTTAGGCAGCGGGGTGTTCATCTCAGCCACTGGGGCACTAGCCGAACGGGGAATGGTAACCAAACCATATAACTGGGTGTGCTTATTTGGATTTTTAGGACTCTTGTTTTTAGCGTTTGCCGTTTTTCACACCCATATCTTGCCGCGACCGGAACAAGATATACCTGTTTCGTCTTCTACGACCACCGCATGGAAAGAGGCCTTTGCCACCTATTTTACCCAACAAAATATTATCTATATCTTGCTCTTCATCCTCATCTACCGCTTTGGAGAGGCGTTGTTGGACAAAATCGTACCGCTCTTTTTACTTAAACCTACCGCCGAAGGTGCCCTGGGTTTATCTATGGAAACGTTCGGTTGGATTAAAGGCACGTTGGGGCTGGGCGGAATTATCGCGGGCAATTTGCTGGGCGGATGGTTGCTGGGCAAATACGGATTCAAAAAATGCATTTGGCCGTTTGCATGTTTGCTGGTATTACCGAATTTCTTTTACGTGTATCTGGCCGTAGCCAAACCGGGAATCCCGGTCATTGCCACGCTCATTACCCTGGAGAATTTCGGTTACGGGCTTGCTATGATGGCGCTGACGGTATTTATTATGTATGTTTCGCAAGGGGCCTACAAAACATCACACTACGCTATTTCCACCGGGATTATGGCACTTGGCATGATGGTGCCGTCCATGATTTCCGGCAAAATGCAAATGACCCTTGGCTATGAACAATTTTTCTGGGTAACGGCTTTTATCAGTCTGTTATCGTTTGCGGTGGTCCCGCTCTGTTTTAAAATCAAAACCTTGGAAGAAACCGAACAGCGTTTCAAACAAGATAAACAATAACCGCTATGAAAACGCAACTGCCTACCGAAGAAATCAACCCGCGCACGAAACACCTGGACCGTTTGAGTCCGACGGCACTTGCCCGCGTGTTTAATGCGGAAGATTTCAACGCGGCACGCGCTGTGAAAAAAGCAAACAAAGAAATTGCTACCGCAATTATTTGGGCCGCTAAAACGTATGCCGGTAAACATAAAATTATTTTTATTGGCGCGGGCACCAGCGGGCGGCTCGGCATTTTGGAAGCGGTGGAGTGCGTACCTACGTTCGGTACACGGCCGGGCGAAATTATCGGTTTAATTGCCGGCGGAAAAAAAGCCGTGTTCCGCTCACAGGAAGGGGCCGAAGATGACGCAAAACAAGGCGCACGCGAACTCAAAAAACACGCGCACAAAGGCGATCTTGTTTTCGGACTGACCGCCAGCGGGCGCACGCCTTACGTGTTAGGGGCACTCGCACAAGCACAAAAAATCGGCGCGCAAACGGTACTTGTTTCTTGCAATCCCGCCGCAATAGTTTCCCATGCGAATTTACACCTTTGTTTACAAACAGGGGCCGAGGCTTTGAGCGGATCCACCCGCTTAAAAGCAGGCACGGCTACTAAAATGGCTCTCAACGCGATTACAACCGGGGCCATGGCCTTGTGCGGCAAAACGTACGGCAACCTCATGGTAGATGTTCAGCCGACTAATAAAAAACTCGTTGCGCGGGCCGTGCGGCTAATTGCTCAAGTTGCCAAAACCAGCGAAAAAACGGCCGCTAAGTTGCTGGCTTCTTCCGGCAAAAATGTTAAAACGGCTATCGTCATGCGCCGCAAAAAAACAACGCGCGCGCAGGCGCAAGCGCAACTTAAAAAAGCAAACGGATTTTTAGGGAAAACACTAGATGACTAAATTGGCTTTAGGGCTTATGAGCGGCACCAGTGCCGACGGATTAACCGTCTGCGCGGTGCAGGTGCGTCCGTTTAAAGTGGTACATTTCAAAAATTATCCGTACCCGGCCGCTTTGCAACACACCTTGTTAAATGCCCGGCAACTGGGTGCGGAAGAACTCAGCCAACTCAATATGGAACTGGGCGCGTTGTACGCAAAAACGGTTAAACGGTTTTTACAGGAATTTCACCTTTCGCCCACTCAAATTAGTGTAATCGGTTCGCACGGACAAACAGTTTTACACGCCCCGCACGCAAAAATTCCGCATACGTTACAGATCGGGGAGCCGAGTTTTTTAGCCGCACAAATCGGGGTACCGGTCGTGAGTGATTTCCGTCCTAAAGACATGGCGTTAGGCGGGCAAGGCGCGCCGCTAATACCCTTTTTTGATGAATATATCTGGGGTAAAAAAGCGCCGAAGCTGGTGCTCAATATCGGCGGAATTTCCAACATTTCCCTCATCGGCAAATCCGTCCGCACCCAAGGGTTTGATGTGGGCCCCGGCAACACACTCATAGATTTAGCCGCACAAAAATTATTACAAAAACCGTTTGATAAAGACGGAGCAACTGCCGCTAAAGGCACCCCGGATAAAATACGGGTAGCGCGTTTACTCAAACAACCATTCTTCCGTCAAAAGCCGCCTAAGAGTTTAGATAAAAATGATTTCGGCCCGGATTATCTGGCGCGTTATTTTGGCGCGCTTGAAAAGAAACACGCTGCCGACATCCTGGCCACGCTTACGTATTTTACCGCGGCGGCGGTGGCTGATCAAATTGCCCGTTTTATTCCGTCAAATGTTTCTCGCGAACTCATTGTATGCGGTGGGGGCAGTTATAACAAAACTCTTGTAAAATATTTACGCGAACTATTACCCAACCTGAAAATAACCACTTCCGGCGCATACGGCATTGACCCACAAGCCAAAGAGGCCGCGGCGTTTGCCCTATTTGCTTGGTTGGCCTTGCATCGCCAAGTCAATCATTGTCCGCAAGCCACCGGCGCTCGACATGCTACTATATTGGGGAAGATCACTTTATGAATATCGCCCGTTTAATTCATCCCGGTTTTTGGTTTGACAAAACACCACTGGAAGACGCTCTAAAACTGGCACGCTTGGGCGTGGGTGGGTTTTGTTTGTATGGCGGCACACGCCAACAAGTAACCGAATTTACCGAAGCGGTGCGAAACGTTTCCCCTTTAGATTACTTACTTATTTCAGCCGATTATGAGGACGGCCTGGGGCGTTGGCTACCCGACGCACCGCTGTTACCTTCCAACATGGCCTTAGGAGCGGCTAACGACGAAGATTTGGCCTTTGAAAAGGGCTTTTTGACCGCTCGGCAAGCGCGTAGTTTAGGGGTAGATTGGGTGTTTGCTCCCGTCTTGGATTTAGCAGACAATCCCCTCAACCCGATTGTCAATACCCGTTCGTTTGGTAAAGACCCGCAAACGGTTATCCGGTTGGGCCGCGCGTTTTTAAAAGGGCTGGCAAAAGGTGGGGCGTTATCCAGTTTAAAACACTTCCCCGGGCACGGAGATACCACTACCGATTCGCACGTGGCGTTGCCTGTACTTACCAAAACACGCCAGCAACTGGAAAAACGCGAACTGGTGCCGTTCCAAGCGCTCTTGCCGTTTACCGATAGCGTCATGCTGGGCCATTTGTTGCTGCCGGAAATAGATAAAACGCACCCGGCTTCTCTGTCTTCGGAAATAGCCGATAAAATTTTGCGCCGACAGTTCCAATATAACGGCTGTGTACTAACCGATGCGCTTTTAATGAAAGCCATTGGCGACGAAAAACAGGCCGC
>CACXER010000067.1 GCA_902766765.1 uncultured Elusimicrobium sp.
AAAGGCAAAAACCGCGAGGGCGGGCCCGGGTGCAATTTCCGTCAGGAAATTGACATAGGGCAAATCCTTTCCTAAAGGAAAGCACCCTTAGGGGTGCTTTTTATTGGGTTACTCAAAACTTTTTGTGAGGCCGTCTTTAAGCGGTGTAAAAGTCTGGCCCGTCAGTTTTACCCATTTATCTCCGGAGCAAATCCAATGACCGGGAATCGTGGCCTCAGCCACCTTATCATAATTTAACGCGGGTTGTGTGCCGGTTAGTCGCGCGCAGACCTCATATCCAAACGCGGCTACGCGCATAAGCCACTTGGGCGCGCCGGGCATAAACGGTTTATGACAATGCATGGCTTGCGCCATTTGCGTGATAAAATAATTCCAACTATATACGGCGGGGTCCGTAATAAAATACGTTTCCCCGGCGGTATCCGGCCGTTTATAGGCCTGCCAGAGGGCACTTACCAAATCGTCCACATGCACAAAACTAAACATCCCGTTGCCGGACGTATTTATCATAATACCGCGTTTGACCCATAAGGCAATTTTAGATACGCCGGAGTCATTTTTCCCGTACACAATCGGCGGGCGGATAATCGTCCATTTCACGCCGGGGCGCAAGGTTTTGACGGCTTGTTCTCCCCCTAGTTTGGTGCGTCCGTAATCGGACACCGGGGCCGGTTTCATATTTTCCGTGCGCGGGTGTGAAGTATCCGGCGCAAAGCCGCTGGCCGCTAAACTGGATACGTGAATAAACGTTTTAATGTCCGGGCTTTCGTTGACGGCTTTGACTACATTTTGTGTATGTAAAACATTGGCTTTTTCAAAATCTTGCCGGTTAAAGCCAAAGATGGCCGCGGCCAAATGAAATACGCCTACGCACCCTTTCAGGGCCTCTTTGAGTGAATTTACATCATCGTAATTGGCCTGCACGAGCGTCACGGCCGGGTTCGTTGGTTGCACACGGGGACTTTTGCGCGTAACGATACGCACATTAAACCCCTCCTGCAATAATTTATTTGTCAGCGTGCGGCCGATAAAACCGTTCCCGCCGGTAATCAGTAATGTAGGCTTCATTTAATTTTCCAATACTTCCTCGGATTCTTCGTCGATAATTTCAATAAACGAATCAGATTTTTCTTTTAGTTTCTTAGCGGCGTTTTGTACCTTTTTCCGGGCTTTCTCTATTTCTTCCTGATTAGCAAAGTTTTCATCGCGGCGCACATTACGGTGGACAAAATCAAAATTAAAGGTAAGTTGTTTAACTCCTTTTTTAATTTGATTCATCGTCGGATATTCACCGTATTTCAGTTTATTGATGGGCGACACTTTATCTTCTTGCGGAAAATACCACAACAGCGTATAGACGATCCCACAAAACAAGGCCAAAGTAAGTAAACGGTTAAACCATTCAAAACGGTCCAGCGCAAAAACGTTACAAATGAGCGAAATTAGCATAATCGCCCCCGTCCACATTAGTATCACAAGTCCAATAAACGACCATCCCAGTCCTCCATAATCTGGGAAAAGCACCATAATAAAGAAACAACACATTAGCAAAATACCGAATCGTTGCCATCCATTCATATTTTTTCTCCTTTTATTTTTCTTGTTTAAATTCTACCGTTACGGTAAGTTCATCCTTTTCATAATACATCGGCAATGGTGAAAACGGCCCCGCATTGATAACGGCAGACGTTGCAGCAAAGTCAAAGGTATCATCTCCGGATGATTTTTCTACTTTCAAATCTTTTATTTTTCCGTCGCGCGCAATGGCAAAAGTAACCATTGTTCCCAGCGTGCTTCCTGCCGGGCGACGTTTTTCCCACTCCCCCCATAAACTGTTACGTACTTGCGTAATGTACCACGGATACGGAAAGTTGGCAAAATCGGTTTGAATATTCCCCCCACCAAACGCATTGGGTTGCTCGGCCCCTTCGGCTTCGTCTTCCTCCTCCTCTAACATACTGGGTGCCGCCAAAGGGACTTCTTGCGCCTTGGCTTTTTGGGGTTTAGGTTTAGCGGCAATTTCCGCTTTGGCCGCATAGGCCTTTTTGGCGGGTTGCGGCTCCGGCGTTTTGGCTACGGCTTCCTGCGCCGGTTTGGGGGTTTGTACCCCCGGCGTTTTAGCGGCTTCTTGCCCTTGAGTAGCCACTACTTTGCCTGTACCGATAAAATCAATTGTATATGTAGCGGACGCTTTGTTGGCCCCCGGTGCCAAAAAGGCCAACACCACAAAAAGGGCTAACGCATGCAATCCACCGGAAAAAACTAAATAACGGTTCATTCGCTCTTAGATAATACGCCAATTCCTAACTTGGCGGCTCCTAATTTTTTGGCCACATCAAAAACATTGACCACTTGTTGTATCGGGACATCTTTATCGGCCTGAACAAGTATGGTCTTCTTATTGGCCTTGCCCATGCGTAAAATAAGTTCCCGTTCTAAATTCTTAAATACAAGTTGTTTGTTCTGCACCGTAATCGTGCCGTTTTTTTGCACTTCAATACGGATAACGTCCTCTTCCGCCTGCGTATTGACCGATTGCGATTTGGGTAAATCTACGGTCAGTTGCATTTGCACGAGTAGCGGACTCATCACCATAAAAATAATCAGCAAAATCAGCGTGATGTCAATAAACGGCACCATGTTGATTTCAGCCATGACGGTTCTTGTTTTGTGTGTACGCATAGTTTACTCGTGGTTATGATAAATAAAATCGTGTGCGGCATTTTCCAATTCTTGGGCGAAGTAATTGGTTTTGGACAAAAAGTAGTTATACGCAATAACTGCCGGAATAGCCACAAACAACCCGGCTGCCGTATTGACCAATGCTTCAGCAATACCGGCCGCCACTACAGATGCCCCGCCGGCAGTAGCCGTGTTGGCGGCTAAATCTTTAAATGCGTGCATGACCCCAATGACCGTACCAAACAACCCGATAAACGGGGTAATACTTCCTAATGTACCAAGTACCGTCAAGCGGTGTTGTAATTTAGAGGTTTCCCAGTCAATCACGGAATTAGCCATTTTTTCCAGTTCATTTGCCGGGCGGGTGCGCGAGGCCACCAATTCACTCAACAAATGCGCCGCGGGCGTATTTTTGACGAGGTCTTTTTTGCATGCTTCTTCTACTTTTTGATAGTTTTGCGAGCGCAACGGATGCTGGCAATACGCTAACAATTTACGTGAAAGCGACATGGCAGAACGTAACCGAACAAATCGTTCCAAAATCACTGAAATAGAATAGATGGATAACAGTACCAGTAAAATTAGGACCGGTCCACCGGCGGCGATAAGTTCTCGTAATGTAGATACTTGCATATTAAAATATTCTCCTTGGGCTATGCCCGTACAATAAAAATAACAAAAATCTGAATTAAAATATTGGCCATCAACCCGGCTGACACATCGTCGAACACCACACCAAATGCATTGGGCATACGGTCAAATGTTTTCACGAGCCACGGTTTAAGTGTGTCAAACGTACGAAATAGCACAAATGCCGCCACTAAATACGGCCAAGTACGCGGTAAAAAAGCCATAGCCGTCACGTATCCTGCTATTTCATCAATAACAATTTTAGGGTTATCGTGCCCGGTAAATCCAGGGAATTGCACCTTTTTACAAATCCAAACCGCCGCCACCCAAACTGCCAACATACAAATGGCATAAAGCAAGGTATCCGTCGGGAAAATGAGCACTAGCGGAATCCCTAACAACGTACCTAAAAACCCGGCTCCGGTATTTTTTTTAAACGGAAAAATCAGTGGTGGCAAATAACTGATAAAAAACCCCGTTGCCAAACAGCGGATTAATTTTTGCATTCGGGTAAACTCCACGATTTTTTAAGCAAATCCCAGTTGTTACGCAAGTACGAAATCATACTGCCCCACGTTACCACCGCGGCAATGACCGTAATGGAATAGGGTATTTTACGTAACAGCACAAACAGGAACACACAAACGGCTTGCGCAAAACCACTTAATAAATGGGATAAGTGATACATGAGTACCACAAAAAAGATCGTACCAATAGCTGACATTTGCACAACGGTTTTGAATTTTCCCCACCGTTCCGCCGCCAGAACTTTCCCTTCTAAGGCGGCAATGGCACGCAAGTTAGAGACCATCAGTTCCCGCAGTAAAATCAAAAACACAGCCCAAATCGGCACACTTAGCCATCGGATCCCGACAAACGCAAAAAAGGCAGCAATCACTAAAATTTTATCAACGAACGGATCTACAATGGCGCCAAACGGGGTAACCGTATGAGTTTCCCGCGCGATTTTGCCGTCTACCCAATCGGTACTGGCGGCCACAATAAAAATAAGGATCGCCACAAACCGTGCCCACGCATAAGGCATCAAAATAAACAGGAACATCACAATGGACAAAGCCGCACGCACCAAAGTGATTTTATTAGCAAGTGTCATCATTTAAAAATTCCTCCAAATACCGTCTTGGATAACGGCGTATTTTTTTGTGTATTTGTCAAATCGGCTTGAGTGGACATACCGTCCGACTCCAATTTAAGCGAGGTCGGGAATGAATCTTCCGGCGACAATGTTAAATATAAAGTGTACGTTTCTCCCGTTTTTGGGGTAAGGGCAAAATAGTTGGGGCGCACTGCCTTGACATGGTGTCGTTCCAATAAAGCGGTATAATTCCCGAAATCAAACAAGGCCTGATTGGGTTGATTCTCTTGCCAGACTTTCCAGGAAGTTTTTAATACGGTGCGTCCGGCATCGTCCAAAATAACCAAGTCTTTTTTATCCGTTACGGCAGATTGCACCATTTCATCGGACGCCCCTAACGTATCTAACCGAAGTAAATGGCGGTCCTTATCATAAAACAACGTCCCGTGCGAACGGCTGATTTCTATACCGTCATAAGAAGTAACTTGTGTAAACGCAGTTTTCAAAAAGAGTAAATTTTTATCCCACGCTTTTAACCGTTCAATCACCTCATCCGGGGAAGGAACATAGGCCTTGGGTTTCGGCTTGGCAATCGGTTTTTGAGCCATTTGCACTATCGGTTTTTCCTCAGATTTCGGCGCGGTATTTTCCACCATCGCCGGCGTAACTGGTTGTTGGTCTTGTGCCGGCGTCTGCACGGCACGTGCCGGGGCAGAACACGCCGCTAATAACATAAGCCCCATTACTCCGGACAATCCCTTACTTATAGATGGATTCATACGTTTTTTCCTGATAATCTTTTTCATACGGCGGATTTTCCAGTTCTTCAATGGCCTGGTCAATTAAATCGTAGTGGATTTCCCACCGGTTAGACCCTTCCGGCTTAGTAATAAATCCACGCATTTCTAATACGCTGAGCATATTGGTCGCTCGGGCCGATGACCCAAAATGGGCTTTTAATAAATCTTGCGATACGCGGCGGCGTTCTTTAATAAGGCGCAGCGCTTGGAGTTGTTCTTCGGGCGTTGTGCCCAGTCCATCTTGCGGACGAACGCCACTTGCAGGTTGTTCGCTGGCTACTTGCACGGGGTAATCCGGCCCGCCTTGCGCGCGTAAGAAATCGGCCACCGCTTTAATTTCGTCCGGAGCCACATACGCTCCCTGGATACGAAGCGGCGTTTGCGTGGACGAATCTAATAAGAGCATATCGCCGCGTCCTAACAGGTCTTCCGCTCCCACTCCGTCCAAAATAACTTTGGAATCAATCCCCGATGCCACTTGGAGCGCAATGCGCGAAGGCATATTGGCTTTGATAATACCCGTTACTACTTTTACCGACGGACGCTGAGTACATAAAATCAAGTGAATCCCCATCGCGCGACCCATTTGCGCCAGGCGCTGGATAGAGTCTTCAATGGACGCCTTGGTTTGCAACATAAGGTCGGCCATTTCGTCAATAATGACAAAGATGTAGAACATCTTTTCTTCATTATTTTGCTTGGCCCATTGGTTATATCCTTCAATATTTTTGACCTTAGCCAGTTGGCATAAGTCTAAGCGTTTTTCCATGACCTTTACAAGCATCTGCAACGATTTAGCCGCATCGGACGCTTTGGTAATAATATCCGCATCGTCGCATGAGGTTTTGGGATCATACAAATAGGGAATACCTTCGTAGAGAGTAAGTTCCACCCGTTTCGGGTCAATAAGTAAAAATTTCACTTCGTCCGGGCGGTGCTTAAATAAAATGGACATGATGATCGTATGCACGCAAATAGATTTACCACTGTTGGTGGCTCCGGCAATCAGCATATGCGGCCACTTTTCCGCCACCGTTCCGGCGGGATCGCCATTGGCGTAGCGGCCCAGCGCAATGGGCAAGACGGCTTTGGACTGGGCATAGACGGGCGATTGCAAAATTTCTTTCATGGTCACCGTCACGCTGCGGTCATTGGGAATTTCAAACCCCATCGTACTTTTACCCGGGATAGGCGCCTGCACACGAATGGAACGCGCTTGCATACTGGCTTGGATATCTTGCGTAAGTGCCGTAATGGACGACATTTTTACACCCGCATCGGGTTGAATTTCGTAGCGGGTAACCACCGGCCCCGGCGAAACACCTGTTACATGGGCGCCGATATCAAAGTTTTTAAGTGTATCTTCCAACCGCTTGGTGGCTTTGGCAATTTCGTCATCGGTCGGCCCGACGATGCCGTCACCTTTGGGGTCGTGTAATAAATCTAATGAAGGCAGTTTAAAAGTGGCCGGGTCAAATTTTTTCACTTCGCCATTTTCGTCTTTGGGCATTTCGTTCATTTTTTCCGCGCTCTCCGGCTGGTCGTTAAGCGGCAAGGAAGTAGTGGGCTCCGTATTCGGACGGCGCACGACGGGTTTTGCGCGGTGAATTTGCGGCATTTGGTGGATTTCTTCCGCCACGGCTATCGGCGTTTCCGACAAGGGTTTATCCTGTTCGGCTTTGATTTTAACGGCGGCGCGGCCTTCGCTTACTTTTTGTTTGAGTTCGGCACGGGCGTCTAACCAACCGCTAAAGTCATTACGGATAAATTCCACCGTTTTTTGAAATACAATTCCCCACGGGATAGCCACTAAAATTTGCAATCCAATCAGTAAAAACGCAAGTGAAAATAACGCCGCGCCGACACTTCCCATGACGCCTTTTACAGCATAGAAAATACTTTCCCCCACTTTTCCGCCGCTTAGTTGCGAATCGGTAAAAATGAGCCGTAAGCACGTGAGCAAACTGGAACACGCACTTACAAAAATACCACTACCGATAAGAAAAAGTAAAAACGAAGCACTCTTTTTGCGTATCGTTTGCACGAGCCAATACGTGAGCAAGACGGGGATAAGTCCGGCAGATTGTCCAAACGTTTGGAATAACCCAGAAGATACCCTCTGCCCGACGGGGCCGCCCTTGCCGCTGGTCCATAAGATGTAAAAAAGCCACAGACACAACGCTCCACCTAAAATATACAAGGCGGAACGCATCCACGCAGCAGAAGTTTTCTTTGTTTTCTTGCGTGATTTTTTAGCGGCATAGTAGTATCTTTGCATATAAAATATTTTACTTTATTTTACGCAAGTTTTGGGCGACAAATTTGGCTTTCAAAAAAAGAGAAATAAACGGCCTAAAAAAACACTTGACAAATCAAAAAAAAAAATAACAATAGAGTGTTAGTAGAAAATAGGAGAAACAAAAAAAATGAAAAACAAACAAGCATTTACCCTCATTGAACTTTTAGTGGTGGTTCTCATCATCGGCATATTGGCGGCGGTGGCGCTGCCGCAATACCAAAAAGCAGTATATAAGAGCCGTTATGCTACGTTAAAGAATTTAGCGAACAGTATTGCCCAGGCGGAAGAACTGCATTATTTGGCTAATAACGCGTACTCGATGGATTTTGAAGAATTATCTGTAGAAATGCCCGCCGGGAAAACAAACGATAGTACTGCAAACACGTACAGGTATAATTGGGGGTACTGCAGTTTAGGCACAGGCATGGGAGATACCATCGTATTGTGTTACAATTCTCAAATTAGTATGCAGTATCAAATTTCATTGGAGAACTCTGCCACGCCGGGACGACGTTGTACGGTACTAGGTAGTTTGGATGTATCGGATATTCCCAATCAAATTTGTAAAACCGAAACAGGCAAAACCATGTATGATACGAGTTGGGCCGGCAACGGTAACGCCCATTGGTGGTATTGATACTATTTTCTTTTGCTATAATAGGGCTATGAAGAGTCCGTATTTTAATGAAATGGTTCGTCTGTTGGAAAAATTAGAAACCACCCAACAAGACGCTATGAGTCAAGCCGCTCAGAAAATTGCCGCGTGCTTAAAAAACGACGGTATCATCCACACATTTGGTTGCGGACATAGCGGCAGTGCCGCTTTAGAACCGTTCCACCGCAGCGGTTGTTTCGCCGCCGTGGATGCTATTCTGGACCCGGGGCTCATGTTCCAACGCGGCGCCCACACGGGTACCGACCTGGAACGACAAGAAGGTTATTCCCCCACCATCCTCGCCACGCATGATTTACGCAAAGGCGACATTTTACTCGTTTTTTCCAACTCCGGGCGAAATCCGGCGGGTATTGATGCCGTGCTGACCGCCAAAGAAAAAGGTCTTTTTACAATCGCGTTTACGGCGGCATCTGCCCATACAAACAGTAAAAGCCGCCACTCGTCCGGAAAACTTTTAAAAGACGTGGCCGATCTGGTTATTGATAACTGCGTCGGGCAAAACGAAACGTGTTTAACGCTGCAAAACACCGGCGTAGCCCCTATCTCCACGATTGCCTTTGCCGCGGTTCTACATCATATTTTATACGAAGCCGCACGGTTACTGGATGAGCAAGGTGTTTCTCTGCCCGTCTACAAAAGCAGTAACGCCGAAGGCGGCGACGCGCATAATAACGCCCTGGCCGCCAAATATGCCGGACGAATTAAACACCTGCGATGAAAGCGGTGAGATCCTGAATCAAGTTCAGGATGACATTCTTGTATTTCTTATACGCACAAAAAACCCGCCTGATTAGGCGGGTTTTTTTATAAATGTTCCGCAGGAAATTCTACATGCTTTCCGGTACAGATGCCGCGGGGGCTACGGCCTCGGCCGGTTTTTTACCCCACGTCACGTGGTAATTGATTCCGTCGGCTTCCAGCGTGATTTTGCCTTGTTCATACAGCGCCCCTAACGCCAAATACAACACCGAACTGGACAAACGCAACATCACTTTCAACTGCCAGGAAGTAACTTGGTTGTTTTTCGCCAAATAGTCGCTGATTTGCGTCATGGCCAAATTGATATTTTCTTGTAATGGACTCATATTTATACCCGTTCAATGGCAAAGAGCGGCTCGCCTTGTTTAACCGGTTTACCGTTTTCTACCAATACCTTTTTAATAATGCACGGGAATTCCGCGCGCATTTCGTTAAATACTTTCATGGCTTCAATCAAGCAAATAACATCGCCTTTGTTGACCTGGGCACCTTCTTTGACAAAGGGCGGCGCACTGGGAGTAGACCCGCGGAAGAAAATACCCATCAGCGGCGCGTTTAATACTTCTTTGTATTGTTCTTGCATGGCTGTTACACTGCCGCCATTGACCGCCGCACTACCCGTAGCAGATCCTACCGGTACCGGCACCGGCACAACCGCCGGGCGCGATTTAACCAATCGGACGTACAACCCTTTTTGGTCGTATTCAATAGTATCTAACTGATTGTCTTGCATGAAACCATACAACTGTTTCACTTCTTTCAAAATGGGAGATTCGTTTTTAGATGTTTTGGCCGTTGGTTTTACCTTCTTGGCCGAAACCGTTTTTTTGGTGGTTGTCTTTTTCATAATAACCTCACTTAAAAACATTGTACATAATTTTTAATCTGTTGACACACTACTCGGTTGAAAAATATTTGGATGGTCTTGTAATTGTGCGGAAATGTCGTCCAGTATTTCTTTCAAATGGGTTTGGAATTGCCGCCGCAATTGGGCCCCTTGCAATTGGGTATACGTTGGTAACAACACCGGCGACAATAAATAAACGGTAGATTTATTGAGCCACCGCACAGTAGCGGCCGCTCCCGGTTTTTCAAAGGCGCTCCAACGCCGCGCTGAAAATGAACCTAACGCATGAGGCGAACCTGACGGACGCACGGTAAGCGTCAACATCGTACAAAGCCCATTCTGGCGGGCGGCTAAATTGGGCATGCTTGCGGCACAATCTGCCCGAGTCAGCCCGGCTTCCAGTTTTACATCGGCAATCAAATCATATTGATTTTCCAAACGTTGCGCGCCGGCATCGGCACGGGCTACAAAGGCGCTCAAGGCATCCGTTACCGCTACCGCCGTTCCGTCACCAACCTCTAACGTAAAATCATACAGAGCCGAAGAAGTGGGATCCGTAATCAATATTTTTTGTGGAATATTTTTATCAGAAACGACTAAAATGGATTGATCTGCCCGGTTCGGTTGAGCCGTAGGGTGATAAATACCGCGCGGTACCCGCCCGTGATAGGCACAACCTACTAACAACAAGCAAAAAATCATTCCAACCAACCGAAGACAGAAATCGCGAGAAATCATGAGAATATTATACCATTTGAAAAGGTCCTTTGGACCTAAGCATCTCCTAGGACTAAAGGCCCTTGTTCTTACCCCGTTTTTTACGCAAAATATGAGTATGAAGAAGTGGCTGAGTTTATGTCTAATCTGTTTTTTTATTTCCCCTACGTTTGCCCAACGCAGGGGGCTTACTAATTTCTTTCATTCTGCCAAAAAACCAGGTCATACGGAGATTAGGACAAAAGTAAAACACAAAACTCACCGGGCTAGCGCAACACACCCATCCGTGGCTGTGTCCAAAAAATCACAACAAAAGACCTCCGCTACGTCTCATCAATCAGAACCCAAACACGTACAGAACACCGTGCCGTCCAGCACCGGTGGTTTGCAGCCAACGCATTGGCAGGGTCTGAAAAATAATTCTACGTTTTCCATGAATACACAGGTGCAAATTGTAAACTTGCCGGGTCAGCCGGCAGTTCATCTGCAACCCCAAATCCCTGCCGAAAGCGCCGTCGTATCGGCTCGGATGGTGAACGGAGAGGAATTCATGTCGGTTGTATTTCCGGGGGGGCTGGAAACCAATCAAATGTTTATTCCCTCCAACTTGAGTAGTCCCTCCCCCGTTGGGTACCGGGGAATTCCGTTAAACGACATAGGGGAACTCAGAAACATTTTAGAAAACGGATTAGAAGCACAGTTGTCGGCCGACGGAAAAATGTTCTTCTCCGGGCAGTTACGTACTTCGCTACTCTTTTCCAAACACGTAAAAGAAAAAATTCCTATGATTGTCCAATTCCGGGTACCGGAAGATATGTTGTTGTATAAATATAGCTACGACTATTTTGTCATGCAAGATATCCCCCCTTCGCACTTTAATCATGTGATGATTTTTCTGGAAGTAAACGGGAAACCCGGCTGGTATAGGGTAACCTTGGAAAACGGAGACTTGGTGTTCACCGAGCAAACCGGGCAAATCTTTCATAACTCGGAACTGATTGAACATGAATTTGATGTACCGTTTGAGCGGCAGGAGTGGTGGTAAAAGATATGAAAAAAATATTGGCCATTTTACTCATTAGTTTATGTGTTTTTCCCGTTTGGGCACAACGCAGAGGCCCTGCGCCGAAATCCTCCCATAAACCAACGACTCACACCTCTATAAAACATAAGGTCAAGCAAAAAGCCCGTCCCTCCAAACGTAAATCTTCTCCCAAAGATTACCGGGTCCGTATACTCAATTTTCAAGACCACCCCTTTGTAACGATCCGTACCACAGAACATAAGCCGCTTCGGGCCAATTTATTAGAACCGGATATCTTGCGTAATATTGTTTTTTCCGACGGACAAGTGTACATTCCACAATCTTTTGTAGAGGAAGATGCTGCCCTGTACCGAGGCATGAAACTAAGCGAAATAAGTGATTTGGAAAATCTATTAGTTAACGGCTTAGAAACGAAAAAGAGCCATTACGTGGGCGAAATTTTTACCTCTCCCTCCGTAAATATTGCTACCAACTACGCTTTACCTGTATTATGGGATACCTGGAAAGGTGAATCGCAAATGGACTTGCCGGTTTTGCTCCGTATTCCGGTTACATCTTCGCTCTTACAAACAAACCCGCCCGATCAATTTGGCTTTCAATGGATTTTCCGCAAGGACGTTGCGGCAGAGCACATTTCAGACGTAGTGGTTTTTTTGAATATCAATAATACCCCGGGTTGGTATAAGGCAGTACTTGAAAACAACCACGTTATTTTCATGCCGGTACCCGGTATTAAAATTCCCATACATGATGGATGGTAAAAATGAAAAAATTATTGGCTTTATTTTTAATATGTTGTTGTATTTCTCCCGTCTGGGCTCAAAGAGGGCACCGGCCCATGCGCGGCAAATCAAAAGCAGTAACTTCATCTACCCGACGGTCGAAAACAAACCCGTCAAAGTCGCATACTCGCACTTCCAATAATCATTTGCGGGAAAAAACCCAACGGGCCTTGGCCTCCCAAGTAGAAATACGCCAACAAACCCGGCTGACTAATTTTCCGGATCAATCCTCTATTTCCATTTATACTCCTCAAACCCGTTCGCTTTCGGCCCGGCTCTTGGTACCGGACGAATTACAAACCTTGTTCCGTCTTTCCAAACAAATCACTATGCCCAGTCATTTTCAAGTAAATGACCAAACCCTCTACCGTGGAATGGTCATCAATCAAGTGAGCGATTTGAAAAATCTATTGCAAAACGGGTTGGAAATACGTCAAACGTATCATCCCGGGGAAATTTGGACATCTCCCTACCCGGATGTGGCCTTTGATTACGCCATTCCTAACGAGTGGAACCGTTGGCAGGAAGAAATGCAAACCGGGCTACCGGTACTGGTTCGAATTTCACTGACGCCGGAATTACTAGCCAAAAATTCGCCGGACATTTCCTGGCAAAACCGCGTCTTTTTCCGCGATATTCCCGCCCGGTATATTCCCGATATAATGGTATTTTTAGAAGTGAACGGCCAACGCGGGTGGTATAAAGCCACGTTAGAAAATGAAGAAGTAGTATTAAGCCCGGTTGTCAACCAAGAAGTAAATGTAAACGATTATACGTTTGCTTTATCGGACCCGAACGCGGGGTATTCGGCAGAAATTAGACATATCACTCCGGACGCCACCCCGGTAAGCAGTACGGGAGAAGTGTTCCAGGTATTACCGGATGATGAGTTACGCGCGACTATCAGTAACGACGATGAAATGCAATTATTTATTCCGCAATCTTTTGCGCAACAAGACAACGTCCTGTACAGAGGGCTGCGCTTACATAATACCGAAGAATTAAAAAACATTCTCACGCGCGGGATGGAAATTGACAAAACACACCACCATATTATTTATGTCTCACCCAACGTCAGCGTAGCGTTGGAATATGTATTCCCGCACCAAACGGCGCGTCTGCTAGGAACCGACACAAGCGAGGCACTGCCGGTATTAGTTAAAATCCCGGTAACGCCCCGTCTACTCAAAGAAAATCCGCCCACTAAGTTACAAGAGGATTTTGGCGGACGGCGGGTCTTTTATAACGATATTAGGCCCGACGAAATTTCGGAAGTGGCCGTATTTATAACTGTAGACGACGTAAGTGGTTGGTATCTGGTAACGTGGGAAAGTGATGAGTTAGTATTTACGCCTGCGCCGCTGGAAATAATCCGCGGTTGGATATCCCGATAAAAATGATGAAAAAACTACTTATTCTATGTTTGATTTGTAATTTCATTTCCCCCGTATATGCACAACGGGGTTTCGGGCGTGGAGTAAAACACGGTAAAAAACCCGCCGCGCGCCACTATACACTTCGTAAAA
>CACXER010000068.1 GCA_902766765.1 uncultured Elusimicrobium sp.
TCTTATAATAAGATAAGTCGTAAGATAAATCCTGTCAGTAAGGCAAGGCCGAGCGTCAATCCCACCACGCGCAGGGTATCTTTCCAGCCGTTCTCGCGCAACATTACAAAGAATGTGGCAATACAAGGCAAATACATCGTCATAAACACGCACGCCACCACCAGCATTTGCGCCGAGAGATTAAACGGCTCCAACAAAGCAATCGCCACATCTTTACGCAAGAATCCTAAAATAAGTAGCGACGTGGTATCGGCGGGCAACCCTAAAATATATTCCACCGGATAGCGCGACAGTTTCGTTACCCAGTCGGTCACGCCGGACATTTGCATTAAGTCCACAAACACAACCCCGCATAAAATCAGCGGCAACGCATCAAATAAATACTCCCGCATACGTAGCCATAATTTACGCGCGAGTGCACGGACACTGGGTATTTGCCACGACGGGATTTCCATAAACAGTTCCGGGGTGTCGCCTTTCATAAGCCGGTTCAAAATTGTCCCGGCCAAAATTCCGTTGAGCACCAGCACCCCAAACACCATCAGCACATATTTTAAGCCATGGGGGGATAAAATAGAAATAATCATCGCTGTTTGCGAAATACACGGGGCCAGCACTAACACAAGGGCCAAAGCAATCACGCGCTCGCGCCGCGTTTCCAGCACGCGCGCACCCATCACGGCAGGCACTTTACAACCAAAGCCGAGCATAATCGGGATAGCCCCATAGCCGTGTAATCCGATTTTGTGCAAAATGCCGTCTAACAAAATAGCCAAGCGCGGCAGATAACCCAAATCACCCAGAAAGCCAAAAAGAGCATAGAAAGCAAGCACGTAACTCATTACATCCACCAGCGCAATTTTCAGGCCGTCCGTAAGTAGCCCAAAATACATATTTCCTCCGTCGCCCACCAAAAGCATCCCCAGCCAGTTATCCCGCCAAGCACCCATCAGCCGTTCCATAAACGGATAATAATATGCTTCATACAACGGATCCACAAAGCCGATAATACTTTCGCCTATCCAACGGATGAGAAAAAAGGATACCACCAAGACCAAAAGGGCAATGGGAAGTCCGGTCAGCGGAGTCGTGGCCCACGCTTGTAAATGTTCCCAAAATGACGGATGTTTGTGTTTTACTTCTTGCACTTGTCCGATGATTTTACCAATCATTTGCCACTTGCCTTCATCGGTAGGGGGAATCTCCAATTGCGAATGGTTTTGCTCCAGGTCCGACACGGCATTGGCCAGTTCTTTTAACCCTTCCCCGGTGGTGGCCACCGTCGGAATTACCGCAATTCCCAATAATTTGGATAGTTTTTTTACGTCAATTAAGATACCCTTGCGTTTGGCCTCATCAAACTTATTGAGCATAAACACAACGGGCTTACCGAGCGAAAGAAGTTCCAACAGGAAATATAAGTTGCGCTCCAAATGCGATGCATCGGCCACACACACAATAAAGTCATATTCCAATTCGTGAAACAAACGGTGTTTTTTGCCTTCCATTTGCCATTCTTCTTCCAACCGGTACAACCCGGGAATATCAACAATATCATAGGCCTCACCGTTAAAGTGCGTCGTACCGTAGTTGAGCCCTACCGTAGTTCCAGGGAAATTGGATGAAATCACCCCAATGCCCGTTAAGCGTGAGAAAATTAAACTCTTACCCACGTTAGGGTTTCCGGCCAGTAAGAACGTATTCTTTTTAGAGGTAACAATAATCTTTTTGGCTGTTTCGCGGCCGATAGCCACGTCAGTATTAGATACACTTACCACTACCGGGCTGTTGCCCGCTTGGCGCTTAACAAACTGTCCACGCACCAGTCCCATAGCGGCCAGTTTTTCTGCCATTTTAGCATCTGTTTGAATTTCTTTAATCTGGGCTGAGTGCCCCGGTTTTAATTGATATAACGAACGAGAAGTATGTTTTTCCATAAAAGTTAGTTTTTCCTTACTTTTATATTGTACTATTCTAACCCTTTTTACGCAAGTCCGTTTTTTAGGCGAGGCAAAATCAAACGGTCCTTTTTTGTTATAATATATGGGTAACTCAATCTTACTTATAGGAGAAAACAATATGGCTTATAAAGTAAATCCGGAAGTTTGCATTAACTGCGGTGCTTGCGAATCCGCCTGCCCCGTAACCGCTATTAGCGAAAAAGAAGGCAAACGCAACATTGATGCGTCCAAATGCATTGAGTGTGGTGCCTGTGCCGGTACGTGCCCGGTTAGCGCCATTGCGCTGTAAGTTGCTTAAATAGTGCTAAATTTAAGTCCCGCCAACTAGGCGGGACTTTTTTATACAAAAAAAAGAGTTGGGGGGATATTCCCAACTCTTTTTTCAGAACCGTTCGGGGGGTAAATCGAAGGTTCTGCGGATAAAATCTAGCGTCCTTATGTTTTATGATACATTGTAAAGTGTAAAATTGCAAGTTTTTTTTGTTTAAAAAAGGTTTATTTCCATATAACTACTTTTAATTATCCTTACAAAAGATAAATTTTTGTTCCAAACCCGCCCCAGATTGCTATAATATTACCATACTGGAGGTTACATGAAAATTACAAAGTTGCATCTTTCTTTAGCATTCACTCTCGTTTCGTTGCCGCTTATTGCCAACGGAGCCCCCGCCGAAAATAACGATTATTACACCGGATACGAAGGATTAGTCCTCGGTGAGAAATCGCCCCGTTCCGCTACGGATGCCATCACCGAACAAGCTACCCAACAACCCGGAGACATTTATCGTGGAACTGTTTTCGGTGCGGAACAAAAAGATTACCACGGCGATGTTTTAGGAAACCGTCCCCGGGCAAAATCCAAACTCGTGTATGATACGTCTTTAATCCGTGCCATTAAAATCAACGACGCAGACCGTGTACGCACCTTGTTATACGCACACGTCAGCGTAAACGAAAAAAATTACGCGGGTATTACGCCGATGACTGTAGCGGGCGAAAAAGGAAATATGGACATTATCCGTTTACTCGTTGAAAACGGCAAAGCCAACCTCAATGAAAAATCCAGTTATGGGGTTACGCCGCTTATCGCCGCTGCCGCCGCCGGGCAAAGCCAGGCCGTTACTTACTTATTGCAACACGGCGCAGATCCGTTAGCCAAAGACGATTTAGGGAAAACGGCTTTGATTTATGCCTCTAACTTTGACGATCCCAAAACATTAACGGACCTTATCGCACAGGATAAAACTTCTGTCAATGTGCCGGATAACGCGGGAAACACGGCGCTCATTTACTCGGCCCAACGGGGGTATATCAACAACGTAAAATTGTTGGTATCCGGAGGAGCCGACGTAAATTTCCGCAATCCGAGTTCCGGTCTGAGTGCCTTATCTGCCGCTGTAGCCGAAGGGCATTTACCGGTTGTTAAATATTTAATCAAGAATGCCAAAGCCGACGTCAATGTAGCGGATCTTTCGGGCCGCACGCCTATTTTCTATGCGGTAGAAAATGACCGCACCGAAATACTGCGTTTCTTACTCGCAAACGGCGCCAATGCCAACGCGAAAGACAAAGCCGGCGTATCGGCATTGATGCGTGCTTCGGCGAAAAACCGCCAAGAATGTCAAAAAATCCTACTCAAACAGAAAGGGATTGAGGTAAATGCAAAGGATAATTTGGGGCGCAGTGTGGTTACCTACAGCGCCTATGCGCCCGAATTAGAACCTATTAAAGAATTGGTAGGAGCCAAGGCCGATATCAACGCAGCCGACAATCAAGGCAATACGCCTTTGATGAACGCCATTAAAGCCAAAAATGACCGCACCGCGGTCTATTTAATTCAACAAGGTGCCTTATTAACCGCCGTCAACCAAGCAGGGGATACCGCTTTTACTTTAACACCACAATTTTTGCCTAACTCGGCTACTTCCCGCGTGCTCGGTGTCAAACAAGTATCCGTAGAACAACAAGCCCTACAAGTAGAAGCGGAAAAATTAGCCGCACTGCAAGAATTAGAGGCACAATTGGCCTCCGATGAACAAACTGTCAGCCAATTACAAGCCGACAAAGCGGCGGAAATTTCCCAACAAGTAGCCGCACAAGAAGCCGAGGTACGTGCCAAAGTAGCCCAAGAATATCAAGCGCAAACCGCCGCGTTAGAGAACGACCCGGAAATCCAACGCTTGCAACAACAATTAGAAGCAGCCAAAGCCAAAAAAGCCGCGGCCCTTCAAGCCGAAATGGACCAACGTGTAGACGAGCAAATGGGTCGCGCTACGGCTAAAACACAACAAGTAGCCGCGCAAGCCGAACAAACCCAAACCGCCGCCAAACAACAAGTAAATAAAGCAAAAACGCAGGCCCAAAAGAAAGCCGCTAACACGCAAAACAGAGCGCGTCAAAAACAAACGGCCGTCAAGAAACAAGCCGCCAAAACAGCGGGGGCAGTGAAAGGAGAATATATCCCCAAAGCCACCGTGGCTCCTAAAGAAGTCAGCATGGCGGAAGCATTAAACTAATCCGATTACGTTGTTACATTTCAAATTATCCCTCGCGCAACGGCGGGGGATAATTATTTTTCCGAAAGTCCTATACAAATATTGGGCCTAAAGGCCCTGGAATTATCCGCGTATCTTGCCTAGACTGAAAATAAGGAGCGTCCTATGAATAAAAATTTGTGGCTACTTAAACGTATTTTTATCTTGGGAATTATTTTTATATTTTTTAGTTCTTCTTATTCGTACGCTATCAGGCCCAAACGCGCGCGCGGAAAAGCAACCACGTTGGCAGCCCAGCGTAATCACCGCCTCCGAGAGAAAAGCAAATCGCGTCATCCGGTGGCTACGCACGCCCCGGCAAGACCGGGTTCCGCTAAACCCGCGGGAAGTAGGAAAACTACATACACCCAATCAGACGATTTAACCGCCGAGGTCAATGCGGAAATAGCCCGGCAAAGGCGAACAAGGGCTAAAAAACCCACCGCTAAACGCAAAACAAAACAAGAATGGATAGCCGAATATAATACACACCCGGAAGAATTACACGCGGGTACACCCATGTATAATGCATTTGTCCACGCCGACCAACGTGTTAAAAAAGCCGAGCAGAATAACGAAACAGCAGACCCGTTAGATAAACAAATGTCCGATATCTACCGGGCTAGCCAAACAAAGGGGAATGGTAAAACACAACAAAAGTGGCTGGATGAATACAACGCCCAACCGGAAGAATTACACGCGGGTACGTCCATGTACCAAGCATTTGTCGATGCCAACCAACGCGTGAAAAGAGCTGAAGAGAATAATGAAACTGTAGACCCGTTAGATAAACAAATGTCCGATATTTACCGGGCGAACCTAATATATGGAAATGGTAAAACACAACAAAAGTGGATAGATGAATACAATGCTCACCCGGAAGAATTACACGCTGGTACGCCCATGTACAATGCATTTTTTAATGCCAATCAACGCGTGAAAAAAGCCGAACAAAATAATGAAACGGTAGACCCATTAGACAAACAAATGTCCGATATTTACCGGGCAAACCTAACCAAGGCCAGTCCTAAAACACAACAAGAATGGATAAACGAATACAATGTCCACCCGGAAGAATTACACGCGGGTACGCCCATGTACAACGCATTTAGAAGTGTCAACCAACGCGTGAAAAAAGCCGAGAAAAATAATGAAACGGTAGACCCATTAGACAAACAAATGTCGGATATTTACCGGGCTAATACGACACGTCATGCAGAGTCAAAAACACAACAAGAGTGGCTGGATGAATACAACGCCCAACCGGAAGAATTACACGCGGGTACACCCATGTACGCGGCATTTTCCCAGGCCGACCAACGTGTTAAAAAAGCCGAGCAGAATAACGAAACGGTGGATCCATTAGACAAACAAATGTCCGATATCTACCGGGCTACTATCAGATACAGAAAAGACTAGCTAATGAATGGATAACAAACTTGGTTTTGCACCGTTTGCTTTACCGCGGCAAGAAGATACAAACTCTTGCCACTCTTTATGTAATGCGTGGGCTTGGTCGGCGGGTAAGGTTGGAGTAACTTTGGTGTAAGACGGGGAAACGCTGCACGGAATATCCGCTTGCGCGGCGGCCAGTAACGCGGCCCCTAACAACGTGGCTTCGGCTTGGTGCGCTACTTCTAACGGCAACTGCAAAAGCCCGGCTTGAAAAGACGTCAAATAAGAACTTTGCGAAAGCCCGCCCGATACTTGCACAGGCCCCTCTACTTCGCACCCGTTGGCGCGTAAATAAGCACCGATATCCGCCAGCAAAAACGCAATTCCGCGCACCGCTCCGGCCACCCAATCGGGCTTGCGGGTGTGGGGGGATAAATTGCCAATACTTGTCGGAGTTTTAAAATCCCAATACGGCGCCCCAAGTCCGCCAAAAGCAGGTAAAAATAAAATCGGATGTTTGGCACTTTCACACAACGTGTCCGTTTGCGTTTCGCCAAAGTGGATACCTTGTTCTTTCAGCCACGCAAGCGCACTCCCCGCCGCATTGACCGGGCCTTCCAATAAATAATCCGGTTTCTTAGTCGGTAACGTGGCAGAAACGGAAGTCAACATTCCCGGCAAAAACACCGGTTTTTCCCCGGCGTGATACAACCAAAATGCACCCGTTCCGTAATTGATTAAACTTTTATTTTTTTCCAGTCCAAAATAAACCGCCGCGGCTTGTTGGTCGCCCACGCACGCCGTGATAGGGATAGAAACATCGTGATAAGTATATGCCCCGTAATCCGCGGCAGACGGCCGAATTTGCGGCAAGATGTCCGGTGGAATTCCAAAACCATTGCACAAGGTTTCACTCCACGCAAGCGTATGCACATCAAATAATAGGGTACGTTGCGCCAGCGAAATATCTGTAGCCAACGTATTGCCTTCGGTCAAATGCCAAATTAAATACGACGCCACCGGCGCGGCTAACAAACGCCCCTGACGTGATAAATCGGCCGCTTGCGGGATATGTTGTAAACTCCAGGCAATTTTAGGGGCTGAGAAAAACGGCGTTTTATACAATCCGGTTTTGATATGGATTTCTTCTTGCGAGAGGGGGACTTGTACGGCTTGCTCTTGGGCGCGTCCGTCTTCCCACGTGAGTACCGGGCCCACGGCCTCACCCGTCTGTTTATCCCATAAAACAATGGTAGAGCGTTGGGAAGTGATGGCCAGGGCCGCCACGTGTTGCGGGCCAACTTTATCTAGTACGGCGTGCAGAGCGGTCCGGGCCGTATTTATTAAATCTACCGCGTTATATTCCGACATCCCCGGCATCGGCCGCGCGGGTAACAGGGTCCGTTCATATCGGGCCGCCACGGAGCCGTCTGTGCGCATGGCCGCCGCCCGGCAGCCGGACGTACCGATATCTAATGAAACAATTAAATTTTTCATACGGACTCCCCAAATTACTCGGATTTTTCCACGTTCAGCCGCCACGTTTTAAGGACTTGCACCAACGTTTGCAACTGCGCTTTATCCTGTGCGGAGACGGTTTTATCCGTCAACAACCGGGCTATGGTTGTTTTGGTGGGGGCAGAAACTTTGGCCAGCAAACCCAGTTTGGCTAACAACTCCACCGTTTTGACAGTATCGGCAATCGTAATTTGTTCGGCCGGTACCAATTCGGCTTTGAAATTTTTACCGAAATGACGTTCAAATTTATTTTTCTGAAATAGCGCGATGATTTCTTTTTCTAATCTTTGTTGTTCTTCGGCCAGTTCCCCTAAGCGGTCAATTTTATCGCTGAGTTGTTCTTGTTCGCTTTTTTCGGGGGACGGTTGTTTTTCTGTCGGAACGGCAACGGTTTGCGGGGCTGCCTCCCGCTTAAAATTACGCGCCGCCCAGCCACTTGGGCCGTCGTATTCCTTGCCGGTAAACACGGGGCAGAGGTTGCGGTAATCGCACCAACGACATTGATTTTCACCGGGGGTAGGATCAAATTTTCCGGCCCGGATATTACCCGCAATTTGCAGCACACCTTGCCAAAATTCAAAGATTTCTTTATCCGGTGCACGTTCAAATTTAAGTTCCGTCATCGTCGGCAAATGATAAAAACTCAACTCACCCACACGGACTTCTTTAACCTTAGGATCTTTGGCTTGCACAAGCGCTTTAATAGTGGGGGAATTTTCCACTACTTTTTGATACATATAGAGTTGGTCCGGCTCGCGCTGAACGGTTTTGCCCGTCTTATAATCTAAAATTTTAATTTGGCCGTCGCCCAGATAATCCATGCGGTCTAAAATGCTGATTAAACTAAGCCCGTCCAATTCGAGGGTGCTTTTCATTTCCACGCTAAGCGGGTGCGTGAATGTAGCCGAATTTTGCGCGTAATACGTTTCCAAAATGCGGCGGCCCTCGGCATACCCTTCCAGTTCTTTTTCTACAGAGGCGTACCCCTTTTGCTCAAAGGAAGTTTTGTTCCACTCGCTTTCAAAAAAAGCAAGTGCCTCCTGTAGCGTAGGAAAGACCGTTTTGGCAGGATTGTAAATGAATTCCATGACGGCATGCATCGCCGAACCGAAGGCAAAATAGTATTTGGGTTTTTCGGGCAGCATGTGGACATAACGGAATTTGTACTTCTGTGGGCATTCCTTATACATCCCCATTTTAGAATATGAAAACGATAAATTTTTAACCATGCAATTTCCCCGAAATAAGATGTACTTTATTGTAGCATTTTACACGCGGCCAAACATTCATATTTGATATAATAATGTCTATGCAAACGCCCCTTATTACCGTGTTGACATCTTATTATAACGACCAAGATTTTTTGGCCGATGCTATTTCGTCTGTTTTGGCCCAAACGTATACCAATTTTGAATATATTTTAATCAACCACGCTTCTACCGATAAAAGTCGGGAAATCGCCCATTCTTTTCAAGATCCGCGCGTCAAACACATTGACCTACCGGTCAATTATGGTGGCTCGGGCAATATTCTAATTCAAAAAGCCTTAGACGTAGCCCAGGGGGAATACCTAAAAACACTCGGGGCGGATGATATGCTGCACCCCGACGGATTGGAAAAATTACTGACAACGGCCCAAGCTCAACAGGCGGATTTAGTGTTTGGCAACGTGTCTTTTGTAAAAGAAGATAAAACCCCTTTGGAGAAAACGTGGTTTGAGCACCGTTATCCTGCCAATTTGCCGACAGTAAAATATTTGTCATATTTGATGCGGAAAGTTTCCGTTTTCCCGTACGCGGGCAATTTTATCCGCGCGGCCAGTTTAAAACAAATCCCGCTGGATTACGTCAGCGTTCAACTGGCGGATATGGGCGTGTGGACGTCTTTATTATTACATGGGGCCAAATTGGCATTTGCACAAGACCCGGTGGCTGATTACCGGATTCACAAAGGACAAATGTGCAGTTCTGCCAATTTTGATATCATCGGGCTACGTTGCCAGTTTGAACATTTTTTGTTCTACCAACATTTTTTTGATGCCCAGCCTTCGCTAAAATTACTTAAAGAATTATTCCCCGAAGACAAGATAGTTTCCCAACTGACTGAAAACGACCAAGAATTTTATTCTTTCTGTTTCGTTCACGCACTCTATCATTTGAAAGTCAATCCGGTTTGTATGTTGGCTTGCCGGCTCCGGTTAGCGCAATTTCTTAACGATTATGCCTTTCACCAACGCTTGGAAAAACGGTTTGGCATTTCTATCCGCCAGTTACGCGAAGATATTGTCAAAAACCCTGTTTTAGTACGCTCTATCCGATACCCGCTGATTCCCGACGGAACGAAAGGAATTAAACAAACGATTTTCGGCCTTTTGCGTAAAAGTATAGGTTTAGGATTATTACTGGTATGGAAGATTAACTCCTATTTTAAAAAAGAGAATCCCAAGAAAAATACCGGCGGATTTGTGTAATCGTGTTATGCTGCTTTGTGGACAAAAATTAAAATCCGCCCTTTCGGACGGATTTTTTATAGGCCAGAGAATCGCCTCCCGGTAAAATCCCTGACGGAATTTCCCTGTAGGCCGGGCTCGCGGTACTCGCCTTTGCCTATGGCAAAACTCGTACATCGCTGCGCCTTTCGATTCCCACCGCAGCATAAAGCAGTTTATGCTGCTTTGTGGACAAAAATTAAAATCCGCCCTTTCGGACGGATTTAAATTTTTACCCCCAATGGGAATCGAACCTATATCATCCGCTTAGAAGGCGGGTGCTCTATCCATTGAGCTATGGGGGCAACACTCCTATTTTAACAAATTTTTCCAACTATTTCCTGACCTTTTTGCCAGATTTCTTGCAAAACATCCCACTCAAAACGTTTAAAAACAAACCGCGCCATCAGTCCGCTATACACCACCACCACACAAATTCCATGCAAGAAAAAACTCAACCACGTCGTTTGCATCGGCCATATACGCCACAAAGCCACGAGTAAAACCAAGGCCACCGCACTCCAACCTATCACCGGCCACACCGCTTTAAAAAATCGTCCTAACCGAAGCCCTATTTTATGATAGTAAACGTTGATAAGCACGCCATTTAATACACCCACACACAAGGTAAAAGAAATAGCACAACCCATCGTGCCATACCATTTAACAAATGGAAAGGCCAACAGCATATTTAACAAAGCCGTCCCCATGCACACACACGCGTAATAACGGTACTTATTGATAGCCAATAATATCGTCGGGCCAATACTTTGCATAATATTCACCACTACCCCTACCATAAGCACTATAGCCAATCCATAACACATTTCGTTGCCGGATCCTAGCCAAAGCATCAGAAAGGATTTCCCAAGCAAAATAAATCCGGTCAAAATGAGTAGCGCCACCATCCCCTGTAAACGTCCCGTTTTACAAAAAATATCTTCCTGCGTTTCCAGCGATGCCGTAGTGGCCCAATCGCCGCTGAGTTTTGGCAAAAACACCGCATTGATAAGTGAGGGAATCACCATAAACACCATTAGAATCTGAGAAGCAATGTAATAATTGGCCACCGCTAACGCGCCGGCCAACAATCCTAGTACCAGCGGCCCCAACCGGGAATATAATAGTCCGGCCAAATTTCCGACAAATACAAAGAATGAAAAACCCATCAATTGTTTCAGTAATGCCTTATTCCGGTATTGCGGCACAAAGTGCGCTTTTAGACGGATTTTGCAATATAAATAATATCCAAATACAACCAAAATATTGCAAAGAGTCTGCGCCCAAACAACCCCTACCACGTTGGCTTTCCACACAAGCACACCCCATATCACCAGTGGGGTAAAAAAATTAAAGAAGAACGACAATAACTGGCAAAACACAAACCGTTCTTTGGCTTGTAACAACGCCAAAAACAAATTGCCCGGCACACAAATAGCAAAATTGAGCAGTAAAATCAAAAATATTTGCTGCGCCGTGGACAAATCGGCGGCAGATAACGCAGAACCATAAACGGGTGCAATCAAGAAATAACCGCCAACACCTATTAGCACCAGCAAACCCGTTAGTATCAAATATAGAAAAGACGACGCATTTAAAACATTTTGCGCTTGCTTTTCATCATGCAAAGAATCTGCCCGGGCCACAAACCGATTGATAGTCGCACTCAGCCCAAAATCAAGCATCGCAATTACACTGATAAACGATCCTATCATCTGGTAAATGCCGTACTGCTCTTTAGACACATAATACAAGAGCATCGGCACATAGAGCAGCATGACAATACTGTTCACACCGAAGTTCAAATAGGAAAGCAAAATTCCGGCTTTACGCTCGTTCATATATTGTTATTGTAACATTTTAGACATATCAAAAAATATGGAACGAAAAATATCTATTTGATCCGCTTCATTCACCTTAAAACTTTTAATTTGCACAAAACGAAAGTGTTTTAGTAAGATAATAGACAGTAACACCAAACTAACTAAGGAGAAACTATGCAAACAAAAACTTTCCGTAATGTTGCGTTATGTGTGGCAACGTTACTTATCACGTCCGTAGCGCTCGCGCAACAATGGCA
>CACXER010000069.1 GCA_902766765.1 uncultured Elusimicrobium sp.
ACCTTTATCACCGAAATCATAATAAATTTCACTACACGGGCCACACGGACCGGTGGGGCCCATCGTCCAGAAGTTATCGGCTTCGCCGAGTTCAAAAATACGTTCTGCGGGTACGTATTTAAGCCAGGCCTGGTACGCTTCTTCATCGCGCGGAGCGATCCCGCCTTTATAAATACTTACATATAATTTATCCGCAGGCAAACCAAGTACCTTTGTTAAATACTCCCACGCCCACGCAATGGCTTCTTTTTTAAAATAATCCCCAAAGGAAAAATTCCCCAACATTTCAAAAAAAGTTAAATGGCGTTCGGTAAAACCCACGCTATCGATATCCGTCGTACGTACGCATTTTTGGCAAGAAATGGCGTTTTTAAGGGAGTTATCAATCCCTAAAAAGTTGGCTTTAAATTGCACCATACCTGCCGAGGTAAATAGCAGTGTCGGGTCCGAGTGCGGCACGAGCGAACTGGACGGGATCGTCGGCAATCCCTTTTGGTTAAAAAAGTGGAGATAAGAATTTCTGATTTCGGTACTTGTTTTCATACTTCCTTCTTTGGGTTTTAGAGTATATATAAAGTATATCAAATGCGCGGCCTGCCCCGCGAGGGATACACGGTTTTTGTTATAATAATCACAAAGGAGATTTTTATGAATAAAATTGTGGGTTATTTATTTGTATGTGTAGGCATACTGTTAGTATTTTTTTCACTGGTAAGCATGTATAAAGTGTTCGTGGACCGCCAACCCGTGGCCCCCGTCGTACAACTGGCCGATATGAATTTGCAAACTCAATACGGCGCAATGACCGTACCCATGCAAAATTTAAACACACTGGTTAATTTAGGATTATTTGCCGTATTTATGGCTTTTGTACTTTCCGTCGGCGCAAAACTGGCCGGGATAGGCACGCAGTGGCTTAAAAATGAACGTATCCACGATGCGTTACTGGCACTGAAACTAACTGAAATCCCTGATGAAGAAAAACTAAAAAAATTATGAAAATCCGCTTCATTCTAAATCCCGTCAGCGGCAACCGCCCGGCAGATACCGAACATTTTGCCCGGTGTATCCAGTTGAGTTTCCCCGGAGCCGATATGCGCCTAACAAAGTCGGCCGGACACGCCACCGAACTGGCCCGTGAAGCCGCGGCCAACGGCTTTGAAGTGGTCGTGGCTATCGGCGGGGACGGTACAATCAACGAAACGGCCCGTGGGCTGATCGGCACACACACTGCATTAGCCGTTGTGCCGCGGGGATCCGGCAACGGGTTGGCGCGAGAATTGGGTATGCCGCTAGATTTTGAACAAGCCGTCGTATCCTTACAACGCGGCACGATCGGACTTTGCGACGTCGGCCGCGCTAACGGTGAATTATTTTTAAATGTGGCAGGCGTGGGATTAGAGGCCGAAATCGCGTGGAAATTTATGAAGCACGGCAAAAGCGGCGCACGCGGCAAGTGGCCGTATTTTAAACTAGGGGCGCAAACAGTTTTTTCCTACAAACCTTCCGTTTTTGACGCGGATATAGACGGACAAAAAACACAACTTTCCCCGCTGACGCTCGTATTTGCCAACGGGCGGCAATACGGCAGTAATTTCAAAATTGCCCCGCGCGCCAATTTAGGCGACGGTTTATTAGATATGGTAGCCGTCAACAATGTAGCCAAGTGGAAACTGGCGCTTGCGCTACCCGGTTTTTTTACGGACGGCTGGCGTCCTTTGGGCGTAACCGCCACCACGCAAGTAAAACGCGTAACGCTCACGCGGGAGGGAAAATTCCCCTATCATATTGACGGCGAGCCGCGCCAAGCGGACGGTAAATTGGAAATTGCCGTAGAGCCCCACGCACTGAAAATTTTATTCCCGGAACGGTAAGTATGGCAAAACGCAAAACTTCTTCCCGCAAGCGCAAATCGTCCGCCCAAAAGAAAGCAGAATTTGTGGCAACGGTCATCATTGCGGTCATCTTGTTTTTTATGCAACAACAAGGCAAACCGCTTAGTAAAACCGGCCCGGTGGAAGAAGACCAAGTGTTTGAAGATGTATCTATTGCGTCTGTTTACGACGGGGATACATTTAAAATCAATTTAAATTGTTCACTTGCGGTCTACTGCGAAAAAGTGCCTGTGCGTGTGCGCGGCGTGGATACTGCGGAAATAAAAGGCAAAACCGCCAAAGAGAAAAAACACGCACAAGAAGCCAAAGCATTTACCAAAGAATTTTTAAGCGTACGTCCGGTTTCTCTTTTCAACTGCGGGCGCGATAAATATTTCCGCTTACTGTGCGACGTGCAAAACGGGGACGGAAAAGACTTAGCGCGCGAACTGATTAAACGCGATTTGGGTTATTCTTACCAAGGCGGCACAAAAAGTAAGAAATATCAGTAATTAAGGAAGACGATAACGATACGTAGTGCCGGGCACTTTCGTTCCGCCAATTGATTTACATACCTGATGCGAAAAAGCATCATTTGCATACGCCATACAATGCTTCTCTCCTGCCCAAGCCGGGCTGTGTTCCAGATGATACAAATAAATTATTTTCTCGCACGCAGCAGACAAGCAACCCTTGATGTGCTCTCCTTCTATGTTACTCATCCAAGAGGAACCACTATTGAAATCGTAAAAATAACCATTACTGCATTCAATATGCCCACTACCGTCTCCAGTGGCTGTAGTGCACCCCGAAAATTCCGCAATGTCCAATACGCTTGCGTTGTCCGGGGGATATTCACCGTTGGCCATATAATAGGCCTCGGCAGCTTGCGCAAGCACACGCACCACACTTTGCATATTAGCCATACGACTTTTCGTAACCGCCACTTTGTATTGCGGCAGGGCCACCGCCGCCAAAATACCGATGATGAGAACGACAACTAATAATTCAATGAGCGTAAATCCTTTAAAAACGCTGTCATCCTGAACTCGTTTCAGGATCTCACCACTTTTAGAACTAGAAACAAGGTGAGATGCTGAATCAAGTTCAGCATGACGTCTTATTGTATTTTCTTCTACACTGCCTTTAAAACAACTTTTATTTTGCATATATATCCCTCCACAGGAATTTAATATATGCAAATTAAAGCAAAAAAAAAAACAAATGCAAGTCTTTTTTGTGCCTTTTAAAAAAACAAGGGACTTATAAGGCAATATGAAGTTTACGCGCGAGCGCGCGCACGATGTCGCGGTTTTTGGCTTCCGCACCTAATTTTTCAATACCTAAAAACACAAATTCCTGTGTTTTGACAATATCGGGCGAAAATCCAAAAATTTCCGCATAGTTGAGTAGTTCCACCAGTTTCATGGCGGGGGTTGTTTTTTCGGGGTTGCGCGCAAATGCAAAGGCCAAACCGGTTACCTTAGCCGTTACTGCGCCATTGACGTACGGCGCAATATTTAGGCCGAGCGCTTTGACGTCTTCCATCAATTCTTCCAGCGCAGCGATATTGATATCCGCCGCCCGAAGTTCCGCCTTGATATCTTCGGCTAATACAAATTGCGCCACCGGCACAAATGTTTGCGGCACCGCCGCACCTAAATTTTGCAAGGCACGCACCACGGGATATTGCGCTTCAAACAAGCGGGAAAATTCTTTATCGGTTTGTGCGTCCATTTTGGTAAATGTACTTTGCATCACTTTGCGCCGCACGTCACTAAGCATGGAAGATACACGGTACGTATGCGGCAACCGCGCTAAAATAGAGGATTGCAAATCGTCGTATTTTTTAGCGTTAAATAATTTTTCCCACTCATCAAACCACGCCGTAGCATTTTGGTTATCCGCTTCGGCCGCCGCGCACACAAACATAGCCGCCCCACGGCGAAAAACCGCAAAACGAATCGTTTTTTCACTCAGTGTAATAATGGATTTAAGCGCAATTTCACCCATCCACATCCGCGCATCAGACGCAGCCAGTTTACGCGGTGCAAACGAAAGCACCTCGCACGAAAATGCCCGTTTCGGGTTTGTTGTCTCGTCAGCCATGAGCGAAATTACATGCTCCAACGCCAACTTTTCGGCATTGACGGCTTGCGGTTTGACATATTGTTCATACACCCGCGCGCCGTTCTTCATAGATTTGATATTGCTGGGCGCAAGCGCTAATTTTTCCACAAAGGCCGGCTCCAAATCGTTCCCGGTAAGTTGTTTATTCAACTCCAACGCGCGGGCGGCGTATTGCATAATTTGTACTGTTTCAATACCGCTGATTTCGTCAAAGAACCAGCCGCAACTGGTGTACATGAAAAGTGCATTTTTTTGCATTTCCAATAGTTTGAGTGCACCGGGACGGTCGTTCCATGCTTTTTCCGTAGCGTGCTTTAGAAAGAAACAATGCTGCGCATCTAAACTGCGGTCCAACATTAAATCCACATAATCGTTGCGCGCGGCCCACGGATCTTTGAAATATTCACGCCCGACGGTTTCAAACGTTTTCACCAGTTCATCGCGCACGAAATCAAGCGCCGCACGAAGCGGCCCGCGCCATTTTTGGTTCCAACCCGCACGGCCCGAATTACACCCGCAATCGGCCCGCCAACGCTCTACCCCATGGCAACAACTCCACGACGAGTTTTCCACGATTTGCGCTTCGTAACGCGGGGGATATTTTTCTAAAAATTCTCCGTACACGGTCAGTGTAATATCCGGCGTTTCTTCTATTTTCTTTAAACAATAGGCCAACGACATATCGGCAAATTTTTGATGGTGGCCGTACGTTTCCCCGTCGGTCGCGATGTGCATAAGTTGGGGTTCTTCACTTTCGTTATAAGTGCCTAAAAGGCGCGAGGCAAACTTTTCGCCGGACGACAACGTATCCGAAAATGCAATCCCTTGCGAGACGGGCCCGTCGTAAAAAAAGAGCACAATGGATTTTCCGTTAGGCAAATTGCATTGATAGGCGCGTTTGGGATCCACGGCCGCACCGACCTCTTCCCATTTTGTTTCGCCGATTTTACGCACCCGTGCGCATTGGCCGGGCGCTAAAATGACAAACTTCATTCCGGCATCCGCCAGCGCACACAACGTGGTCGTATCACACGCCGTTTCAGCCAACCACAACGCCTCGGGGTCACGCCCAAAACGCTTTTTAAAATCGGAAATACCCCATTTAATCTGTGTTTCTTTATCCCGCGCATTGGCCAGCGGCAAGATAATATGGTTGTACACTTGCGCTATTGCCGCGCCGTGACCGTTAAAGCGGGTTTGGCTGATTTTATCGGCTTCTAAAATAGATTGGTATACTTCGGGCTCGTACTTTTCCATCCATGAAAGGAGCGTCGGCCCGAAGTTAAAACTAATACGGGAATAATTGTTGGTAAGTTCAATTAAATTTTGTTGGCCGTCCAAGAGCCGCGCCAAAGCGTTCGGCCCGTAACACTCCGCACAAATGCGTTCGTTCCAATCGTGATACGGGGCGGCACTGTCTTGCCGTTCAATCATTTCCAACCAAGCGTTTTCGCGCGGGGGTTGGTAAAAGTGGCCGTGTATACAGAGATACTTCATATGTATATTGTACCATTTCATACACCGGCGCAAAAGTGCTTGATTTTCTTCTCAAACAAACTTATACTATAGTAGCGGTGCTGCCCGCACCTGAGAGGAAACCCATGAAAAAAACTTTTATTTTGGACACCAACGTCTTACTACACGACATTAATTGTTTGCATGCATTTGAAGATAACGACATCGTTATCCCGATGGCCGTTATTGAAGAATTGGACGCTTTTAAAAACGAAAGCGATACCCGCGGAAAAAATGCCCGCATGGTTTCGCGAGAACTGGATAAAATGCGCGAGTTGGGCAAACTCAACGAAGGCGTCCCGTTGCAGACGGGAGGCACCTTAAAAATCTCGTTGGATATGCCTAATGCTCTTCCACAATCGTTGGCATTTAACAAAGCCGATAACGCTATTTTAAATATCGCCTACACCTTAGGGAAGAAAGAAGGTTCTTACAAAAAAAATGCCCGCCCGGTGTTCGTGGTAACCAAAGACATCAACATGCGCCTAAAAGCCGAAGCACTTGGCTTAGACGCACAAGATTACACGAGTGATAAAGTCAACGTAGATGAACTCTACACCGGTGTTACCGAAGTAGAAGTAGACCCCGCACAAATTGATGAATTCTACCAGAAAAAACAACTGGCCATGGATCCGCAACTCTATGTGCCCAATCAATTTGTCATTTTGAAAACGAACGACGGCGGCAAAAAATCCGCTATCGGCCGCATTTCCAACGACGGAAATTTTATCTTGCACCCGCTTTCCAACCAAGAACCGGTTGCGTGGGGCATTAAACCCTTAAACAAAGAGCAACGCTTTGCCATGGAACTGTTATTAGATGACAGTTTAGACATTGTTACGCTCGTCGGTACGGCGGGAACGGGTAAAACCCTCATCACGCTGGCCACCGGATTGCAGCGCACGATGGACGAAAACGCTTACCGCCGTTTGGTAGTCTGCCGTTCCATCGTTCCTGTCGGTAAAGATTTGGGTTTCTTACCCGGCACGAAAGAAGAAAAATTGGAAGCGTGGATGGGCGCGGTGTATGATAACTTGGCTTTCTTGGCCGACCGCAAAAACCCGGACGAAGGTGAAGAAAAAGCGCACTATTTATTAGACAGCGGTAAAATTGAAATTGCCTCTGTTACGCACATGCGCGGCCGCTCGCTCCCCGGTCAATATATGATTGTGGACGACGCCCAGAACCTTACCCCGCACGAAATGAAAACCATTTTAACGCGCGCGGGCGAAGGCACCAAAGTCGTTGTAACGGGCGACCCGTACCAGATTGATACACCGTATTTGGACGTACAATCCAACGGGCTCACGTATTTGGTAGACCGGATGCGCGGCCAAAAATCGTATGGCCACATCACGTTTACCAAGACGGAACGCAGCCACTTAGCCGATTTGGCCTCCAAGTTGCTGTAAAGTATATTTAGGAACGTTCATAAAAAGCCCCGCTTTTTGCGGGGCTTTTTTATAAGTCGGAAAAAAGGAATTTGAAAAATTAGCGCAACGGTTAAGATGGAATAATAAAAACTCCCCGAACTTACGTCCGGGGAGTTTCTTTCTGGTAAACTAATGTAATCCGCACTTACATACGTGGTCTTTTTGGAAATTTTCCAGACTCTCTTTTTCAAGCGGTTTATATTCGCTGGTGCGGCGGATCAGTTCGTCAAAATCAATGGTGCGGGCCGGGAACATCGGGCCTTCTACGCACGCAAAACGCACTTTGCCTTCCACCGTTACGCGGCAACAACCGCACATCCCCGTACCGTCTAACATAATCGGGTTTAAACTGGCATAGGGCGTGATGCCCAGTTTATCCATTAAACGGGCGGTAAATTTCATCATCGGAATCGGGCCGATAATAAATCCGGCATTGATTTTTTCGCCGCCGTCGTGTAACGCTTGGATAGCATCCGTTACCATGCCTTTCATCCCGTGCGAGCCGTCATCCGTGGCGCACACGGTTTTATCACACAACTCAGTCATTTCGTTTTCCAAAATCAGCAGTTCTTGGGTGCGCGCACCGAGCACCGCAATCACACGGTTTCCGGCTTCTTTGAGGGCGCGGGCAATCGGATACACTTCGGCAATTCCCACCCCGCCGCCGACAACAGCCACCGTGCCGTAATTTTTAATCTCTACCGGGGTCCCCAGCGGGCCGGCCACGTTTAAAAATTGTTCGCCTTGCTTAAGTGAATTAAACATCGCCGTAGATTTACCGATGGCCTGAATAATGACGGTAATCGTTCCTTTTTCACTGTCCCAATCCACGAGCGTTACGGGCACGCGCTCGCCGCCTTCGCGGCCGCGCAAAATCACAAACTGCCCGGCCTTAGCAGAGCGCGCAATGAGCGGTTTGTAAATGACAAATTTAACAACAGCACTGTTTAAGGGTTCTTTGACTAAAATGGTATTTTCTTGCATATTATTTCCCCTCGTTTAAATAAGTATTGATACGGCGGGCGGCCTCAATACCGTCTTTCATCGCCAGGAGCACCGTTGCCCCACCGCGGATAATATCTCCGCCCGCATATACACCGGGCAAGGTAGTTTTGCCTTGTTCATCCAATGCGAGCACGCCACGTTCGGTCGTCTTTAACTCCGGCGTGGTTTTGGCTATAATCGGGTTAGGCCGCTGGCCGATGGCCACAATGATCGTGTCCGCCGGGAGTACAAATTCGGAATTGGGAATTTCCACCGGGCGGCGACGTCCTTTGGCGTCCGGCTCGCCCAGTTCATTGCGCGTGCATTTGAGTCCGGTTACGCGTCCGTTTTCATCGTGTAATACTTCTTTAGGTGTGATTAAATAATCAAATTGCACGCCTTCTTCTTGTGCGTGTAACACTTCCGCGGCACGCGCCGGCATTTCGGCAGCACTGCGGCGGTAGGCCACCGTTACGGTGTCCGGTCCTAAACGCATGGCGCAACGCGCGGCGTCCATCGCGCTGTTTCCGCCACCTAACACCACCACGTGTTTCCCGATACGAATAGGCGTATCGGTTTGCGGGAATTTGTAGGCCTGCATGAGGTTTACGCGCGTCAAAAATTCGTTGGCACTATAGACGCCCACGGAACTTTCGCCGGGGATACCCAGCATGGTGGGAAGCCCCGCCCCGCTACCTATATATACAGCATCAAATTCGTTGAGTAAATCGGCCACTTTTTCACTGGCGCCCACAAGCACATCGGTTTTGAATTTTACCCCCATGGACTTGACGGTGGCAATCTCGTTATCAATCACTTCACGCGGCAAACGGAAAGACGGGATCCCGTAACGAAGTACGCCGCCAAACGCGTGTAAGGCCTCCAACACCGTAACGTCGTGTCCGGCGCGGGCCAGTTCCGCCGCCGCCGCAATAGACGACGGGCCGGAGCCGATACATACCACTTTTTTACCCGTCGGTTTGGCGCAAACGGGCGCTTTCAAAAGCCCCTCTTTGCGGGCGGTATCGGCGGTGTAACGCTCCAACATACCGATATTGACGGATCCGAATTTTTCTTTGAGTACGCAGTTGCCTTCGCAATGTTTTTCCTGCGGGCAGACACGTCCGCAGATGGCAGGTAACAAACTTGTTTCCATAATCTTGGCGAGCGCCTCACCGACTTTTCCGTCTTTTACAAGCGCAATAAACGCCGGAATTTGTACACCCACCGGGCAGTTGGCCTGACAGCGAGCGTTTTGACAATGCAAACAACGATTGGCCTCAGCCAGAGCTTCTTCTTTGGTAAAAATTTGGGCCACTTCTTCAAAATTAGTTTTGCGCACGGCGGGGTCTAACTGTTTGCCGTTTTGGCGCGGCGCGGACGGATTTGGCATATTACTCTCCCTATTTTTCGGGCAAAATTTACCCGTTTGTTGTACAATATCTATATAACATTATACAAACTAAGGAGGGGTATTTATGTGCAACAGAAATGCTGAAACCGGACTGGCGGCGTTTTTACTCGGTGCCGTAACGGGGATTGCCTTGGGCGTACTATTCGCACCCGCCAAAGGGGAAACCACCCGCCGCAAACTCAAACGCTGGGCGGAAGAAAATTACGAAGAACAAAAAGATTTCGTATTGGAACACGCAGACGGGATTAAAGAAAAAGTGAAAATCCACGCCGAACAAGCGCGTGAAAAATTCGCAGAGCACGTGGACGCGGCCCGCGAAAAAATTGCGGAAGGCAAAGAAAAAGCCGTAAAAGAATGGAACAAACGCAAAGAAGAAATCGCTGCCAAGTTCCGCAAAGAAGAAGAGAAAGAAGAAAAATAATTTAGTTACACTACGTAACAAAAACACCCGGTACAGAAAATGCTGTACTGGGTGTTTTATAACGGCCTAAAAACACTTGACAAATTACAAAAGATAAAACAATAATAAGGTATCAGCAAAAACGTCCGGGAGAATTTATGAAAAGCACACAAGCATTTACCCTTATTGAACTGTTGGTCGTCGTACTTATTATCGGCATTTTAGCAGCGGTGGCCTTGCCTCAATATCAAAAAGCGGTAGAAAAATCGCGCGCCACACAAGCCATTACACTTATAAAATCGGTATATCAAGCAACGGAAAATTATTATTTAGCCAATGGCACCTGGCCAACAAGTTTTGATGAATTGAGTGTAGATATCCCGTGGACAGGAACAGTAACAGCGGCAGGGGGCGCAACGGATTCCCGTTCTAATCAAGATTGGTCTTTGGAATTATATACAGGCGGCTCTGCATATACGGGAATAACAATTACCCGTTTATCCGGTAAATACGCGGGTGGACAATTCCAAATCTGGAAAACACACGAAAGTCTCTCTGTGCCGCCGGACACGCTTTTATGCGGAGAAAGTAAAAGTGGCACTTATAAATTGGCTGACGGCTTATCGTACTGCACGAAACTTTTTCAGGGAACTACCAAATTAGCCGAAGGTTCCGGTGGGCGCGTTTACACATTCCTACAATAGTTTATTCAAACGCTTTTTTAGCCAACTCACACGCTTTTTCAAACGTGTCCGGCTCCGGGCCGGAAGAAACTTTGCTGATAAACATTTCTATATTGGAAATGGCTTGCGTAATGGCATCAATGAGTAAACCACGATTCACTTCACGCTCCACGGCCTCTATCACGCCGGCGGCGTTGCGCGGGGCCAGTAATATTTCCACCCCGGCATGTAACATTTGTACAGCGCTGGCATCTTCGTAACGTAGCCGCGCACGGCAAAGCGGAAAACTGACAATACTCCCTTTATAATTGAGCCGCTTACGTAGTAACCCTTTAACAACTTTATCCGATATCATCGCCGGATTTACATTGTCCAAATTTGGAAAGGTCATATCTGAAGGCATTACCGCATCACTGCGGCGAAAGAGATTTTTATAGGGCACAAAGTCTGCCTCTTCCAATTGGGAAAGCGTTTTCAAGGCGCCGCTCACACCCGGAAAATATTTAAGGCAACTCAGCGCTCCCGCATTGGAAACACCGGCCGTCATATCCCCCGCCAACCGCACTACACTCATCGGATCGTCGGAAAGAGAGGGAGACTTATACCCCAGGTCCACTACCGGGGCCAATACCCAGTCAATCCCCGCCGCACGCGCCAAGCGCCCCAGCGAGTTCCCCTTGCGATAGGCCGCATCTGTTGTTTTGCTGTTGAGTAACGTGTGATTTTTAGGTAAGGCAGGTGCGTCTTGAATAATTTCCGATAAATCTTCTTCAATATCCGCGCAGAATAACAACCGCCCATACGGGGAGGCCTCGCTCATTCGGCAGACGAAATCTTGCATTTCTTTTGCGGTGGCTCCGTACACACAAAAACCGCCCACCCCTTGTTTGGCTAATTGTTCGGCTTTTTTTACGTCACTTTTCCCGAACCAAAAACCAGGGAAAACAATCCGCGATGGTTTCATGTTACGCACTCCTTTCTAAGAGTACCAGTCAACTAGAGTACCGAGGGAACTAACGCTTCCTCTGTACCGGATGGCTCCACCGCCGCGCCGTCTGTTTGTTCGGTGGTATCTACCGCGTCGGACGCATCGGGCAACACTTCGGGCCGCCGAGGCGTTTTGAGCCATTGTAACACAGCGGGAATCAGATATTGATTTAACATCTCATGCGAGGTTTTATCGTACGCCGTTAAAAACGTAACTTTTCCGTTTTCCGGGCCTGTCGTTAAATACGCCACGTTACGAATCACGCTCGCTTCCAAAAACATTTTTTTATCGGCCGCACCGGCAGCAATCAAAATATCCCCATTATATAACCGCATGGCCGGAATCGTAAGCACATCACGCACGTTAGAGGTAGGACTGATAAGGGCTAACATGGCCGTATCGGGCCAGAACGTCATGCTTTTAGCCGCCACGTTGGCACCCAGCCCCGCGCCGAGCACGCACAAGTCCGTATCTTTAACCCCTTTTTTATGTAAAAATTCGATAGCCGCATCCACATCGCGCGTCATTTTATTAAAGGGATTATCCACCCCTTCGCGCGCAAACGAGGACGCTTTGCCCCCACCCACGCTGCGCCCGTAACCGCGCAAGTCCAACGCCAAATAGCCAAACCCTGCCTGCGCCAACGATGTTTCCAACGCCGAAAAGGATTCTTTACTCTTGCCTAAATCGTGCAACAACACCACGGTGCGTTTTTCGGGTTGTGCCGGCAGATACAACGCCGCAAGCGCCCACCCGTCTTTGGTGGAAAGCGTAACCGGGGTTCCTTTAGAAACCTCGGCCGATACCGGCAACGCCGTTATAAGCACAGAAAACAGAAAAATAAAAAAGCGACTCATCATATTCTACCTATGTAAACATTATACTAATAAAAACCACTCTGTCCAACTTTTCCCGTACGCGAAGAATTTTCCAACGCGGCCCGGATAGAATTAGGTATAATAAAAAAAGGAGATTTTTATGACTACAACAACTAATATTCGTTTTGGTGTTATCGGTGCCGGAAAAATCGGCACATTCCACACGCGCACGTTAGCAAACATGAAGGGGGTAACCCTCGTCGGCGTATGCGACCCCGACCAAATGCGCGCACAAAAATTGGCTTGGGAACATAACTGCACCCCGTATACCCACCCGGAAGAACTGATCGGGCAAGTAGACGCCGTTATCATTGCCGCGCCGACGCCCTTGCACCACAAATTAGGTATGTTGTTTTTAGAACACAATATTCATACCCTCGTGGAAAAACCCATTGCCGTAACCATGGAAGAAGCGCGCGATTTAATCCAAGCCGCTAAGAAAAATCACCTCATTTTGCAAGTAGGCCACGTAGAACGTTTTAATCCGGCCGTCGTAGAAGCACGCAATTACATCCAAGATCCGCGCTTTATTACCATCAATCGCCAAGGCCCGTACGACGGGCGCATGGCACACATTAGCGTCGTGTTGGATTTGATGATTCACGATCTGGATTTGATTTATACCCTTGTTCCCAGCGAGGTTTCCCACGTGGAAGCCGTGGGGCTCAGTGTGTTTTCCCCCCACGAAGATATTGCCAACGTGCGTCTGCACTTTGAAAACGGCGCCGTGGCCGATATTACGGCCAGCCGCGCCAGTTTTGAACGCGCCCGCTATATGCACGTATTCCAACCGAAAGGGTACGTGTCGGTGGATTTTATGAACGCGCGCGTGAAAACATACCGCAAGGAAAAACCGGTTGTCTCGTCCATGAACGACATTACCGTTACCTATCCCAAGGTAGAAAAACAACTCCCGATCACTTCGGAAATCTTACATTTTATAGACTGTATCCGCACCGCTAAAACGCCGGCCCCCAGCGGCGAGAAAGGTTCCAAAGCGTTGGATTTGGCACTTCATATTTTAGAAGTCATGAACCGCTTTGACGTACCGAAAACCGGCCACTTGCATACCCCTAAACCGTTGCAAGCCATCAACACCGTAGCACGTGCCGCTCACGCTGTGCTGGACGAAACGTTGGGACATCTCAAAGGAGATAAATAATGTCTACCGTCACGCCGATTGTTAAAAATATCTTAGTGGTAGCCGGTGACGTATCCGGCGATATTCACGCGGCAGGGCTCATCCGAGCACTCAAAGCCGCCGACCCGGATGTTTGTATTACCGCTATCGGCGGGAAAAATATGCAACCCTTATCTGACCATTTTTGGTATGACCTGGCCAGCAAAGGAGCCAGCGGATTTGTAGAACCGCTTAAAAAAATGCCGCTGTGGATTAAACTCATCAACCAAATCCGCGATTATATGGAAACGCAAAATCCGGTGGCGGTAATTGTAGTGGATTTTTACGGGTTTAACCACCAAGTGTTAGGCATGGCCGCGCACCGTCATATCCCGACGTATTATTACGTTACGCCGCAAGTATGGGCCAGCCGTCAATACCGCGCCAAACAACTAGCCAAACTAACCAAAAAGATGTTTGTCATTTACCCCTTTGAGCCGGATTTCCACAAAAAATTCGGCGGTAATGCCGTATTTTTGGGAAACCCGTTATTGGACTTCATGCCCAAGCCGTTAGAAAAAACATATAACATTACGGACACCAAAAATCATGCCTGGAAACTGGGTATGTTACCCGGCAGCCGCCAAGGGGAAATCAAACGTTTGGCCCCGGTCTTTTACCAAGCGTTTAAGCAAATTTTGAAAGAATTTCCCAAAACGGAAGCCTCTATGTTTCTGTTGCCGGACGCCGATGAAAACGCCGTGGCCGCCCTGATCGGCGAACCGCCACATCCGCAATTTCATTTTGTAAAAGATACCAATTACGAAAAACGCAAAGAAATGGATTTCCTGTTAGCGTGTTCCGGTACGGCCACCTTGGAAAATGCATTACTCGGTGTTCCGATGGCCGTAGCATACAAAATGTTTTGGCCGACGGCGCTTATCGCCGGTTTAGTCATCAAAGTGCGTTTTGTGTCTCTGGTCAATTTACTGGCTGATAAATTGTTGGTAAAAGAATTTTTGCAACACCACGCCACCCCGCGTGCTCTGGCGGAAGAAACGATGGCCATGTTTCAAAATCCGCAATTGTTGGCCAATATGCGCAAACAATTACTGGAATTACGTGCCCAACTGGGCGAGCCGGGAGTGGCCGCGCGTGCCGCTAAAGAAATTTTAGACGATATACAAAAAAAATAACTTATGGATACCGCGCCCGATCTGCAGGCCTTGCTGCGTAAATTCAAGGAATATAACCCCCATCAAGATACTGCCTTGATTGAGAAAGCGTATCACTTTGCCGAAAAAGCACACATCAATCAAAAGCGCGAAACGGGCGAACCTTATTTCATCCATTGCCAACACGTGGCCAGCATCCTCATGGATTTTAACTTGGATGCCGACACCATTTGCGCCGGGCTCTTGCACGATACCGTGGAAGATACCCCTGTTACCTTGGAAGATTTACGTAAAGAATTTAACCCGCAAATCGCCCACATGGTGCAAGGCGTTACAAAAATCAGCGATCTGAAATTTTCTTCTACCGATGAAGAAACGGTGGAAAACTGGCGCAAAATGCTCATTGCGGTGGCCGAAGATGTACGCGTTATTTTAATTAAATTGGCCGACCGCACCCATAACATGCGCACGTTGGATGCGCTACCACAACCGCGCCAACAATTAAAGGCGTATGAAACGATTTCGCTTTACGCACCGCTTGCCCAGCGACTCGGGATGTTTACCATTAAAACCGATTTGGAAGATTTATCTTTCAAATATCTTCATCCGCAGGAATATGCAAATTTAAAAAAAGAAGTAGAGGCCCGCACCGCCGACAGACAGGCCGCTTTAGATAAATTTAAATCCCACTTGGAACCGGCGCTCAAAGAAGCGCAATTGGATTCTCGCATTTTGGCCCGTGCTAAAAACTATTATTCCATTTACCGCAAAATGCAAAGCCAACATTTGACCTTTGCGGAAATTCAGGACTCCCTTGGCGTGCGCATCATTACCAAAACCGTGCAGGACTGCTACCGGGCACTGGGGGTCGTGCACAGCGTATTCAAACCGATCGCCGGCACATTTACCGACTACATCGCCACCCCAAAAGCTAATATGTACCAAAGCATTCACACCACGGTTGTGTCGCCGGATGGGGATATTATTGAGTTGCAAATCCGTACCGAAGAAATGCACCGCACATGTGAATACGGTATCGCGGCACATTGGCGGTATAAAACAGGCAACACCAAGCAAGACAAAAACTTTGACGAAAAAATCAATTGGATTCGCCGTTGGATTGAGTGGCAGCAAGATTTAACGGCTCCGCGTGAATTTTTGGAAGGATTCAAAACCGACGTCAATTTGCAACAAATCTTTGTGTTTACCCCGCGCGCAGATGTAAAATCATTACCGGTAGGCTCTACCCCTATTGATTTTGCGTATGCCATTCATACGGATATCGGCAATCACTACGTGGGCGCCAAAGTAAACAACCGCATGGTGCGTATGGATTACGAATTTAAAACCGGCGACGTGTGTGAAATCATTACGCGCAAAAACGGCGAACCTAAACAAGATTGGCTGGCATTCGCCAAAACGGCCGCGGCCCGCAGCCACATCAAACGCTTTTTACGCAGTAAAGGAGTACAGTTGTGAACACAACAAACCCCGTTCCGACGGAATCTTCCGCCGTTTGCCCGCATTGTTCTACAGCGATTACGGTGCAAGATAATTATTGCCGCCGTTGCGGACGGAGTTTAAAACCCGGGTACAGTTTTTGGTTTTCCCATACCAGCATTTTATCGTTCGCGCTTTTATTGGGACCGTTTGTCCTGCCGTGGGTGTGGCTATCTAAACGTATGGGGCTTGTGGCCAAAATTATCTATTCTGTTTTATCGCTCCTCATCGGGTATCTGATTATTCTTACCTGTTACCGCTTGGCGCAATTTGCACAAGAAACCGTTCATCTGCTACTGGATGAATTTTAAAAAACCAAGCAGACCTCCTCGTATATTTAGTAAAATAAGAGATGGTTGTTTTTATGCACCTTTTAAATGAGTAAGGAGAAGAAAGTACAAATGACTGACGAAGAAGTAAAACATAACGTAACCAAAACAGGACACCCGAAAGGCTTATATATGCTTTTCATGGTGGAAATGTGGGAACGTTTCAACTACTACGGTATGCGGGCGCTGTTGTCGCTATTCATGATCAGTACCGTAATTGGATTTAGCAAGGCTACATCCAGCAGAGTATATGGGATATTTACGGCCCTAGTGTATTTGACGCCTGTGCTGGGCGGCTACCTAGCGGATCGTTATATCGGCAAACGCCATTCTATTACCATTGGGGCCATTTTGATGGCGATGGGTCAATTCACGTTGGCTTCTTATGAGATTATCAACCCGATCGTTGCACTAGGTACCGGGCTCACGCTCATTATCATCGGGAATGGTTTTTTCAAACCGAACATTTCTACGATTGTAGGTGAACTGTATGAACCCAATGACGTCCGCCGCGACGGCGGTTTTACCATTTTCTACATGGGTATCAACATCGGGGCGTTTTTCGCGCCGTTCATTTGCGGTTTCTTGGGCGAACCGACTGATTTAAACAACGTCTTAGAGGCCTACAAATGGAAATACGGCTTTATGGCCGCCGGATTTGGGATGCTTATCGGGTTGGCATGGTATTTAGTTTCCCAAAACAAATACTTGGGCCACATTGGATTGTTGCCTGCTACCAAGGCCAACAAAATCCAAGACCCGGTTGAAATCGCCAAAGCCAAAGCCGCCGAGCAACCGCTCACGCAAGAAGATTGGGATAAAATCAAAGCGATTTTCACCTTCACGTTCTTTGCCGTATTTTTCTTTACGTTCTTTGAACAAGCGGGCACCTCGCTTAACTTCTTTGCGGCCGAAGCCACTAACTTAACGCCTGTCTTGCCGTTTATCGGGCAGATTACGTTGAAGGCCTCGTATTTCCAAGCCATCAACCCGATCTTCGTGGTGCTCTTTGCCCCGCTGTTTGCCAAATTGTGGATTAGACTGGGCAGCAAAGACCCGTCCATTCCCACCAAGTTCGGTTGGGGGTTGTTCTTACAAGGTATCGCGTTTGCGATTATCGCTGTAGCCGCGTCCTTGTATCAAGCCAGCGGCCCCGTCAGTGCGCTGTGGCTCATCTTCATGTACATGTTCTGCACGATGGGCGAACTGTGCTTGAGCCCGGTAGGGTTATCCATGGTTACCAAACTGGCCCCTGTTAAATTCATGTCCCTGTTTATGGGTATATGGCTCATGGGTTCGTTCTTCGGTAACATCTTAGCGGGTATGCTCGCCAGCCAATACGAATCGTGGAGTTTGACGACACTGTTCTCGGTGCCGGCTATCGGTTCCATGCTCTTCGGCGTAATTATGTGGATTATGACCCGCAAAATTATGCGCTGGATGCACGGCGTGCACTAAGTAGTTTTTAGATACAAAAAAGGCCTTCATAAAGAAGGCCTTTTTTGACGCTTGATAAAAGATCTCTATTGATAATATCCGATAAAAACAATAAAATATTCGTAGAGAATTACAAAAAGGATATCCAGCATGAAAAACTCCCAAGCATTTACGTTAATTGAATTATTAGTAGTGGTTTTAATCATCGGCATTTTGGCATCGGTAGCGTTACCGAAATATGAAATGGCCGTGATGAAAAGCCGTTATTCCACGCTTTTAGCGACAGCAAACGCATTGCTTCAATCACAAGAATTATATTATTTAGCCAACGGCTCTTATACAACTGATTTAGAAAATTTAGATTTACCTCCTTCAGGATGCACCTTATCTTCCGATAAAACAAAATGCACCTATCCTTGGGGATATTGTAGTATCTATTCAGATTGGCGGGTACAATGTATTAACAACCAACAAATGAAAAATGGCTACGGGGCCTATTTATCGCAAGGCTCGCATGAGAAGAAAGGGAAAAGATTTTGTTTTGCTCTTACCACAGACACAAATGATAAATACAACAAATTATGTACACAAATGGGCGGTTCTTATTTCAGCGCTTCGTGCAGCGGAATAGGAAGTTGCGGAGCATACATATTAAATAATTAATCTAGGAGAACCCCTATGAACAACCCCCAAGCATTTACGCTTATTGAATTATTAGTGGTTGTACTTATTATCGGTATTTTGGCAAGCGTGGCCTTGCCGCAGTATCAAAAAGCGGTAGAAAAATCACGCGCTGCGCAAGCACTAACCCTGTTAAAATCTACCTATAATGCGGCCCTTGCTTATGATTTAGCCAATGGATCACATGCCACTTCAATGGATGAACTAAGCATAGATATTCCATGGACAGGAACAACAAAATGGACCGCCTCCACAGATAGCGATGCCCGGTCTAACGGCGAATGGAGCCTTCAGTTGTACAATGCCACCGGTTTAACCGAACCGGGGGTTTCAGTCGGGCACATTAGCGGCAAATATTCGGGATGCGGATTTATCATCTACCTACCAACGGCGCAACATTCTTTACCCAAAGGGGTTCCCCTTTGTGTAGAGCGCATTTCCGGCGGGAGCGTGTTCTCCGGCACCGCAGGCGATTACTGTGTAAAAATCATGAAAGGATCTTTCATCACAGGACAGGCACAACTACGTTGGTACAATATGCCCTAAATCTAAACACCCCTTTTATCTGACGATAAAAGGGGTGTAAACTTTGCACCAAAATACCTTTACACAATTTTGTTTTCTTCTTGTTGAGCGCGGGCGATTTCTTTGTCTAACTTGGCCGATACACGGCGCAGAACCGTTTGCGCGTTC
>CACXER010000070.1 GCA_902766765.1 uncultured Elusimicrobium sp.
CCCCAAAGCCCACGAACTGGTGCAATATCCCAGCGATATCCGTTTATTGGATATGCTGATGGCATCTATGCATATTCAAATGCCTCCGCGCCCCACGGAAGAAACGGAACCGGAAAAAGAACAAACCCCGACGGAAGAATAGTGCGTTACAGCGAAAACTGGTAGGCGTAGGCATTGCCCATGTTAGTGTCTGCAATCCAGGAAGAGGAATCCTTTCTTTTTGCAACATGGCGGCATAATTTATCGGCGCGGCTATCAGTTGTTTTAGCATAACAAATAGCGCTCTGATTGGCTGCCGAATTTGTCGCATATTGGTATCCTACAATAATCTGGACATTTTTCAAATTGGTGTGCCAACCATATACTCCCGCGGAGTGAAAATAGATTTGATAAGCAGGATCTGATGGTTTTTCTATATCCAGTGTATCCCAATCGGTGGCATAGGTACCGTTTGCGGTATAGTAAATTTCTTGTGCGTTTTTGAGACTTTGCAAAATAGATATCAGGTTGCTTAACCGTGCTTTGTCCACTGCCAGCGTATATTGTGGCAGAGCCACCGCCGCTAAAATACCGATGATGAGTACGACCACTAATAGTTCTATTAACGTAAATGCCTTGTAGTTATTCATAAAAATCTCCTTTTTGCTTTTTTACCGATACTTTATTATCCTTTCTTTTTTTTGGTTTGTCAACCCCCTTGGTCTTTGCCGGACGGCTACGCGCGCGCGTGCGAAAAATACTATAATAATACTATGACTATTTCTGAATTCCAAACCGCCTGTCAAACCATTGAACAGGAATACAAAACGAAAATTTCCCACGCGGAAAATTTAGCCGCTGTGGAAGAATTACGCGTCGCCGCCCTCGGGCGCAAAGGCGCTTTAACCGAACTACTTAAAAATCTGAAAGATTTTTCTATAGAAGACAAAAAAACAGCAGGGCCGCTGGGTAACGCGTTAAAGGCCGCCCTCACTGCCGCTTTAGACGAAAAAACGGGTACCCTCGCCGCTCAAGAAATCAACGAAGAACTTAACAAAGTGGATTTGGATTTGACTTTGCCCGGTTATCCTGTGGCCAAAGGTCACCGCCATCCTTTGGCTGTGGCGCAAGACCGCATGACGGATATTTTGGCGCACTTGGGTTTTGAGTGGGCCGAGGGGCCGTGGGTGGAAGATGAAAAACATAATTTTGATTTATTAAATATCCCGCTCCACCACCCGGCGCGCGATGCGCAAGATACGTTTTTTGTAGATGGTAAAGTGCCGCTTGTCTTGCGTACGCATACCTCAAACGTGCAAAGCCGGTATATGGAAAAACACAAACCGCCGCTGCGTATTATGGCACCGGGGCGTGTGTTCAGAAATGACAGTTTGGACGCTACCCACAGCCCGGTGTTTCACCAAATTGAAGGATTGTATGTAGATAAAAATGTCAGCATGGCCGATTTGAAAAGTGACCTCACCGCGTTTATGAAAGGGCTGTTTGGCAGCAAGGCCGAAATTCGCTTCCGCCCGTCGTTCTTCCCGTTTACGGAGCCGAGCGTAGAGGTGGACGTAAAATGCGTGTTCTGCCAAGGCAAAGGGTGTAATGTGTGCAAGGGCAGCGGCTGGATTGAAATGTTGGGGGCGGGCGTGGTGCACCCTAACGTCTTAAAAAATTGCGGCATTGACCCCGAAGAGTTTAGCGGCTACGCGTTTGGTATGGGTGTAGAACGGCTGGCTATGATGATGCTAAACATCAAAGACATCCGCACGTTTTACGAGAACGATTTGCGCGTGCTTAAACAATTTTAAGGAGTTTTGACATGAAGATTTTATATTCTTGGTTGAAAGATTTTATTGACATAGATTTAACGCCCGAAGAACTCGCCCAAAAACTTACCGATTTGGGCATTGAAGTGGCGTCTGTAGAAACTACCGGAGCCGATTTTGAAGGCGTCCACGTGGCGCAAATTACCCAAATTGAAGACCACCCCAATTCCGACCATTTACACTTAGTTACGTTGGGCCTGGGCGGCGGCAAAACGCAACGCGTTGTTTGTGGGGCACCCAATGTAGCCGTCGGGCAGAAAGTGCCTTTGGCACGCGTCGGAGCGCGGCTTGGCAAGGAAGTATTAAAACCGGCCGTCATCCGCGGCGTGGAATCCGAAGGGATGATTTGCTCGTCGGATGAGTTGGGTCTTACCAATACCCGCGCTCGTGGGATTATGGTATTGGATGAAAACTTGCCGCTCGGTACGGATGTTTCTTCTCTTTACGGCAAGGCCGATACTGTTTTTGAATTGGAAATTACGTCTAACCGCCCGGATTTACTTTCGCATTTGGGCGTGGCGCGAGAACTC